>JAEUQL010000277.1 GCA_016789295.1 Blastocatellia bacterium
AAGCAGGAATCCCCATAACCTATGGGATCATCACTGCCGACACTGTTGAGCAAGCAATAGACCGAGCAGGAATGAAAGCAGGAAACAAAGGTTTTGAAGCTGCAATGTCGGCTGTGGAGTTGGTTAACCTTTACAAAGGTCTCTAGTCAAATGCTCCATCTATATATTGGTGGAGAACATTTTTCAGTTTGGGAAATAGATTATGGGTGCTCGCCGCAAGGCTAGAGAGTGTGCTTTACAGATGCTCTTTCAGTATGATATTGCTCGTCCAGCAATAAACGAATTAGTAAAAACTTACTGGGAAGAGATGCATGAATCTCCACGCCCAGACATAACCGATTTCGCAACCAACCTGGTTTTGGGTACTATAAAAAACCTTAGTGAAATAGACGAAAGAATCACTAAGCGCACCGAAAATTGGCGTATTTCCAGAATGGCTGTTGTTGATAGAAACTTGCTGCGCATGGCAGTCTATGAGTTTCTCTACGAAGCCGATACACCCAAAACTGTTGTAATAAACGAAGCTTTGGAAATAGCTCGCCGCTTTAGCACTTACGAGGCTACACAGTTTATTAACGGCATACTAGATGGTATCAAGCGTGACTTGGAGACCGTAGGCGATCTCACTTCTGTTACAGAAGTGAGCACATCAACGCCTTAAGTTCAAGTTCGGCTTTCCAAACTAGTCTATCAAATAGACAGTGAAGATGTCCGTGTGAGTAAGACCTCTTGCTCACACAATTTTCTATTTGTGTCTCCAAATAGGCTCTCTCTTCTCAAGAAACGCCTCTATTCCCTCTTTTGGATCTTGTAGACTCATCAACTGTATCAAATATTGCTCTTCAATCTTTCCCAATGTCTCTTCAAAATCTGGATAGTAGGCTGTCAAAATGGCTCTTCTAGTGGCCTCAAGTGCTACTGCACTCTGGCCAGTAAAAAGACCCAAGACCTCTTGAGTGCGTGCTTCTAGCTGCTCTTCATCAACAACAAAATTTACTAGACCTAAGCTCTGCGCTTCCAAAGCATCTATAGACTCGCCCGTGTATATAAGCTCTGAAGCCTTCTTTAGTCCTACAAGTTTTGGAAGAATAATAGCGGCAATTGGTGGAAAGACACCCAAACGGATCTCTGGCTGCCCAAACTTTGCCTTGTCAGAGGCTATTACAACATCGCAGAAAGCTACAAGCTCACATCCACCACCAAGAGCAGGGCCGTTGACTACGGCTACTACAGGCTTTGCATAATTGTAAAGAGTACGGAAGATATTGTGAAAACTATCTAGCATCTGATAGACAGTCTCTGCCCGATGCTCTTGAACAGAGACTCCTGCAGAGAAGGCTTTTGAGCTAGCATTTGCAGCAAAGACAACACAAGAGACTTTTTGCATTTTTGTAAGAGTATTTAGTGCATCATTTATCTCTTTCATCATTGCAATTGTGAAGATATTTAGCGGAGGTTTATTGAAAATGATGTAACCTACACGATCAACTACTGTAAACTGTATTGTCTCATATGTTGTCGTTATCTCTGACTCGTACATAAACGCACCACTCCTTAAAATTTATCTCTTAAGTCGCTCTAATAGACTAGTTTCTATCTCTGATACTATCTCTTGAGACCGATTGAGGATTAGTCCTATTTTCTTATTTGTTCCTTCAACAAATTCAACATCATTTATGCTGGTTAGATTTGTTAGTATGTTGTAGTAAGCACCGCGAATAGCAGTTAATGCAAGACTTGCTCCAACAGATACATCGGTAATAGCATTCTGATTGCCTATCTCAAAAAGCTCTTGAAGAAGTTCCAGAACCGAGAGCGATTGCTCAGCCGTCCGCATTGGAACAGCAGCAGCATGCTTTGTTGCTTCTTGAATAGCCATCTCTCTAGCAAGCCGCTCTGCATCGGACTCTTTAGGAAGCCTCATTGCTTCAAGCACCGAGTCAAAGCTTCTAGCATCTTCTTCTATTGCCTGACAGAGTGTAGTCTTAAGTTCTTCAAGTTGCGCCAAAATATCCTTGATCTGGTCTTCAACTCCAGCATATTTCTTCTTTCCAACAGTTAAATTACAGACCATCTGACCCAGTGCTGCTGCCAGCATTCCAGAATGTGCAGCAACGCTGCCACCCCCTGGTGCAGGGCTGCCCTCGGCAACTAGATCAGGAAAAGAACCGATGCTCTCTGTAAGGCTCTCTTCTTTGCCATCGGTCTCTTGCCTCTTCTCTTCTCTCCTATCCTCTTTTGCCTGCTCTGCTAGCGCACTACTGAGCCGGTTTTCAAGAATCTGGTTTGGACTGAAGTTCTCTAACTGCAAATAGAAATCGGCAGACTCGTTTATAGCCCCTTGTGGGACAAGTCCAACTATCTCGCTACCAACAACATTCACTCCATATCGTGCCGCTTCGCGTTTGACCATCTCGAATGCACGAAACAATGGCGTTCCAGTGTAGTTAACCATATTCATAGAGACTTGAACTATGCCTCTATCTTTCAGTTCAAAACCGAGAGCCTTAACATACCTGAGTCCACCACCTGCAAAGCGGATGACTTTAGCAATCTTCTTAGCTACCGATACATCGCTTGTGGCAAGGTTGACATTGTAAGCGATCAATGGATACCTTGCCCCGACTACTGTTGCGCCTGCAGTTGGGTGAATCTTTGCCTGCCCAAAGTCGGGTTGACGCACTGGGTTTGTCTCGATCTCGTCGCGCAGCCCTTCAAATTCTCCTTTGCGTATGTCGGCAAGGTTGGTGCGATCAGGTCTGGTAGCAGCCTCTTCATAAAGATAGACAGGAATATTGTAATCCTGAGCTATCCGTCTTGCTGCTTCACGAGCTAGCTTGACACAGTCCTGCATAGTGACATTGGAGATAGGAACAAAAGGCACTACATCAGTAGCACCCAACCTTGGATGCTCACCTTTGTGTTGGTTGAGGTCTATAAGCTCTGCTGCCCGACCAGTTGCTCTTACTGCCGCTTCTACACAGGCTTCCGGTTCACCAACAAAGGTTATTACCGAGCGGTTATGATTTGCATCCATTTCACTATCAAGTAGCACAACACCAGAAACAGACTTGATAGCTTTTACTATCTCTTCGACTACTTCCGAACGACGACCTTCACTAAAGTTTGGGATACATTCAACTATCTTTTCCATATATTGCACTTAATCCTTATTTGTTGGAGAGAGAGCAAGGTTATCACAGAGTAAAAATTACGAAAAGATACAAATTAGATTATTAGAAGTTAAAGCTGTGGTGATTAACTTGACCCTTTTGCACTACCTAAAAGCCTATTGATTAAAAAAGTAGCAGAATTTGTGTCCAATATCTGCTTAGGCTCTCACTCTATGTCTTGAGATTTCAGGAGTACTGTAAGCTTTTTTGATAGCTTCATAGTTCCAGATCATTTTTTAATATCTCTCAGCCCACAAAACGCAAGGAAATAGGCAAAAAGTATGAAATTTTAGCTATAAAGCCATAAAGAAAGCTTCCAAAACAGTAACCAATACTCTTTCATCAATAAAGAATGGCTATTATGCGCCAACTATTATCATTAAATCTTGGGATTATGCTTAAAATTTATTGAAAATAGCTCTTTACTTATCAGAGTTTATCTATTCTTTATTAAACTAAGAGATAAGCTTCTAAGATTTTGTATCAAGTCTTCTATTTTTGGCTTAGATTAGCAGAGGTTCAAGCCTTTCACTCTTTAATAAACTTTATTTCTCCATCGCTAAACCTGATCCAGAACGGCTCACCCGACTTTATGTCTGAAGCTCTGCTTATAACTTCACCTTTTGAGTTTCTAACTATGGCATATCCACGTTCGAGTACAGCGATTGGGCTAAGAGCCTGCAACTGTTTTGAGCTTATAGTAAGCTTCTCTTGTGCCTGTTCCAATTGATGGTCAAAAGAAGATTTGAGCCTTGACTGGAGGTACTTTAGTCGGTTTTTTGTCGATTCCAGACGCTCTTTCAGATCGTAGCTGTCTAGTTTCAAGCTAAGAAGCTTAGCTCTACTACTTTTTTCTTTCAGAAGGTTTCTAGTCGCTGTCTCAAGCCTATAGGTTGTGTTGTCAAGATGCTGGTTGTAGCGATGAATCATGCTCTGCACACTATCAAAGCTTCTACTAGATTGTAAGCTTGATAGTTGATTCCTTTTTCTGAGCAGTTGATGTGTAAAAGCAGCTTGAATAGATTCAAGATATCCGTTTATCAAGCCTGAAATCTCGTCTTGGTGTATAGCTACAATCTCGGCTGCTGCAGAAGGCGTTGACGCTCGAAAATCTGCAACAAAATCGGTTAAGGTAATGTCTGTCTCGTGCCCCACAGCAGAGATTACAGGAATCTTTGATCTGGCTATAGCACGTACTACAATTTCTTCATTAAACGGCCAAAGATCTTCTATAGAACCACCTCCACGCCCAACAATAATAGTATCTATGTTGGAGAGGGTGTTGAGATAGTCTAATGCAGCAACTATCTCTGGTGCGGCAGTCTCACCTTGAACTCGAACAGGATAGACCAGAACATCTACTGTGCGATTTCTGCGCTTTAATATATTCAAAATATCGTGTACTACTGCTCCTTGAGGGCTAGTAACTATTGCTATAAGTTTTGGAAAGCGTGGAAGTGGCTTTTTCCGGTCTTCGTCAAAAAACCCTTCTAAAGTTAAACTCTCTTTCAGTTGTTCAAAAGCAAGCTGGAGCGAGCCTTTGCCTACCGGTTCGATGTTACTGACAAGTAACTGATATTCGCCTCTTGGATCGTAGACTGATAGATGCCCTCTGGCACGAACTTTCAATCCATCTTCAGGACGAAATCTTATATACATGTTGTTGTTGCGAAAAGCTGCACATCTTAGCTGTGCTTGTGCATCTTTGAGTGTAAAGTACCAATGGCCAGAAGGATATTTCTTAAAGTTTGAAATCTCTCCTTCAACCCATATGTCAAAAAACTCACCTTCAAGCAGTTCACGTATACTTGAGGTCAGCTTGCTAACAGTCAAAACGTTTGGTTCAGTAGATGTTAGGAGATCAAGTAAAGACATTTCTGTATAACTATCAGTTTTAGATTTCAGTACAAAGTTTTATTGCTGCAATTCTTAGAAATTTATGGTTTTATAGAACATGCCACAACAAAAACGATTATAAAATAACAGATTGCAATTAGACCGACTTAAAAGTAAAGTAAGTGCGCAGTGAAACTACCAGGCTGAGCAAACTACTAACTATATGGTGGATTAAATCTAGAGTTATGCTGAGTACAAAGAAAAAAAGACACTTCTTTCTGCTACTAATTGCTCTGGCGTGGTGCTGTATGTCGTCTTGCAATAAAAAAGCCAACACTACAGGCGAGCCAGGAGTAATTGTTTCTGAAAAGGCAAAGCTAAACAACTCAACAGCTCTCGTCGCTGCACCAATAAAAGAACTCAAACGTGGTGAAACAGTCGAAATACTCGAACAGAAGAGCGTCAATCAGGTTGATTACACACGAGTCAGAATATCTGGTG
>JAEUQL010000278.1 GCA_016789295.1 Blastocatellia bacterium
ATCGTCTCAGCTCTAATGGTTGGTATTGGAACAGGATTGTTTATGAAAAACTTACCGAGTATACAAAACGAGTAAATGCAATCTTGTGGAATGTAGACAGCAGAGTAGTAGATGGGATGCCCAATGGTAGTGCTTTTGTAACTCGCATTTTAAGCTTGGTCTCCAGTTTTTTTGATAAAAATGTCATAGACCTGTTTTTCAATATGGTTGGATGGCTGACACGTGCGGTATCGGTTTTTGTTAGATATTTTCAGACAGGGCTGCTCAATAACTATCTTTTGGTAATGGTTTTAGGACTTTTTCTAATAATCGTTGGTCTTGAAGGTAAGGCAATAACAGACCTCTTTCAGAAAGTATCTAATTTAGTGCAGTTTAGGAAGTAGAAGAAAGGTTAGATGTAATGGGATTTTTAGGCATAGGCATACTGTCATGGGTGATGTGGTTGCCGTTTGTTGGCTCTTTAATACTCATATTCTTCCCGAAAAATCAGAAGGAGCAGATAAAGTACTTTGCAAACTTCTGGTCTGTAGTCTGTCTTGGAGTCACGCTTGTTCCACTTTTGAAGTTTGATAAAAGTCTGCGAGGGCTACAGTTTATAGAGAACTATCAGTGGATACCAACCATAGGTGCAAAGTACCAACTTGGTGTAGATGGTTTTAGTCTGATTATGATCGTTCTTACATCTGCTCTAGGTTTTCTAGCAATACTTTCTTCTTGGTCTGCAATTGAAGATCGGCTAAAAGAGTACTATGCTTTTCTATTGATGCTTCAAACTGGAATGATAGGAACATTCTTGGCTGCAGATATGTTTCTGTTCTATGTTTTCTGGGAAGTGATGCTTGTTCCAATGTACTTTCTGATAGGTATTTGGGGAAGTGAACGTAGGCTTTACTCTGCAATAAAATTCTTTCTCTACACACTTCTTGGTTCTGTCGTGATGTTGCTTGCAATACTGAAGCTCTATTTCATCTTTCCCGATCTTGCTGCAAGTGCTCCAAAAACCTATTTTGAAGCGGCAAAGATTATGGCAGAGGGCAATGCACCAATGATGGAGATGCTAACAGAAGCACAGAGATCAGGTGCAACTTTTAATATATGGGCAATGCAGGCTATTGGTTCTGCAAGACTTATCCCGCTAGGTTTGCAAGCACTACTTTTTGGTGCGTTTACAATTGGATTTGCAGTCAAAATACCAATGTTTCCACTACACACTTGGCTTCCTGATGCTCACACAGATGCACCAACAGCAGGTTCTGTAATACTTGCTGGTGTGCTTTTAAAGATGGGAACATACGGCTTTTTGCGCTTTAACCTCCCAATACTTCCAGATGCTAGTCAAGACCCAAGAATAGTTGGTGTAATAGCACCTCTTGCAATAATTGGAATCATATACGGTGCTTTGTGTGCTATGGCTCAAAAGGATATGAAGCGTCTTGTTGCATACTCTTCTGTGAGTCACTTGGGATTTGCTGTACTGGGGATATTTGCCTTAAATGGACACGGTGTCAGTGGTTCTATTATGCACCAGATAAACCATGGAATATCAACAGGAGCACTTTTCTTACTTGTGGGTGTCCTTTATGAACGCAGGCACACACGATTGATAGAACAATACAGTGGTCTAGCGCAACAGATGCCAAATTATGCTGTGGTCTTTATGATCATGCTTCTCAGCTCTATAGGATTACCATTGCTGAATGGATTTATAGGAGAGTTTCTTATACTTCGAGGTACATTGGAGGCTAATGGTTACTGGGCAATGTTTGGCGGCTTGGGTATAGTTCTAGGTGCTGCATACATGCTTTGGCTCTACCAGAGAATCTTTTTTGGTGAAGTTCAGAACGAAAGCAACCGTACACTGAAAGACCTTAGCGTAAGAGAGTGGGCATATCTTCTGCCTTTGGTAGTATTTGCTTTTGCAATAGGAATCTATCCAAAGCCTATCCTCGACTACATTCAGGAGCCAGCCAGAATAATTGTGAAACAAGTAAAGCATGACTATTTCAATCGTCCAGCTTTAACTGATCAGAAAGCAGAATCGCAGGTAGAGGAGAAGAAGTAGCAATGCTGGCCTATTTTCAAGCCTTTCCATCTCTGCGTGATACGCTGCTGTTGATGCCAGAACTGCAGATTACGCTTTTTGCTTGTTTTGCTCTTGTGCTCGATGTCATCTTACCAAAAGAGAAGAAGCGTTTGGCTGCTCGCGTAAGTTTGTTAGGAGTAGCCTTTTCTGCTGCAAGCATTGCACTACTTGTTTATCAATACTCAGACTCACTACCTCAAAAAGCTTTCTATGATATGTATGTTTTAGACGGCTTTTCTCTGTTTTTCAAAGCTCTATTTCTTCTTGCTGTTGCACTATCAATAGGTGTAACTATAAAATATCTTGACCTAGAGAAAGAGCAGACCAGCGAATACTATAGCTTAATGCTTTTTTCTATTGCTGGTATGATGTTTCTTACATCATCTCATGATCTGATCAGCATATATGTATCTCTCGAACTTATAACACTTCCTGTCTATGTTCTTGTAGGATATTTCAAACGTATTCCTAAGTCGAATGAAGCTTCAATGAAATATTTTCTTTTAGGCGCATTCTCTTCTGGGATACTTCTTTATGGATTTTCGCTACTCTATGCTCTGACAGGACAGACCAACATTGAAGCCATTGCTCAGATAGTCCCTGAGATTATCAAGACAGGCAGTGCTACCTATCTGTTGCTACTTGCCATAATACTTATTGCTGCTGGTGTACTGTTTAAGATGGCTGCTGTTCCATTCCATTCTTGGGCACCAGATGCTTATGAAGGTGCGCCAACCTCCACTACTGCATTTATGTCGGTAGCAGTAAAATCTGCAAGCTATGTACTGCTGGCAAGACTCTTTTTTGAAGCTCTCCCAAGTGCAGGTAGTGTTGGATCGGTTCCAGGCTGGACTCAGCTACTTGGTGTTATAGCTGCTGTTACAATGACTATTGGAAACATAGCTGCTGCAACACAGACAAACCTGAAACGACTACTTGCCTACTCATCGATCTCGCATGCTGGATACCTACTTTTGGGTGCTGTTGCAGGTAATGAAGTGGGTTACACCGGCATAGCAGTCTATTTAGTAGCATACACAGTAATGAACCTTGGGACATTTGGAGTAATTATTTCTATAACAAGGCACGATGAAGGGGACGCTGCTTCTAGTGAAAGGAACACAGGAGAGCATATCAAGGATCTAAATGGCCTTGTAAAGAAAAGTCCTGCTATTGCTTTGATGATGCTCGTCTTTCTGTTGAGTCTTGCAGGCATACCTCCAACAGCCGGTTTTATGGGTAAGTATCTACTCTTTGCTGGACTGATAAAAAATGGCACAGACTGGATGACTAAGCTTGCTGTGCTTGGTGTTATAAATACAGTGATCTCTTTCTATTACTACTCAAGGCTTATTCGAGTAATGTTTATTGCCGATTTAACAGAAGAGCGGCCTTTGACAGTTGGAAAGAGCTTGCAGACTGTACTGCTTATCTCTGCACTGCTGACTATCTTGATAGGTATCTATCCACAGCCAGTCATAAAGATCTCTGAGTCAGCTATAAAACAGTTTGGTAACATATCGGACAAGGCATCTGGAGTAGTTCCAAAGCTAAATAATGATTAGTAATAGGTTAAGCCAATGAAAGTTTTAAGAGTAGCTTTTACACTGGTTCTGGGAGGGCTTTTTTTATATCTTATCTTGACCCCTACAGAAAAGCAGATTCTTGATAATATTGAGGGTGGTGCACCAGATTTTTCTATGACAGCTTTTGATAGGAAAAGGCTACAACTGTCAGACTATAGAGGAAAAGTAGTAATGATCAATTTTTGGGCTACTTGGTGTGGTCCTTGTCAGCAAGAGATCCCATCACTGATTGCAATACAAGAGAAATATAAGCAAGAAGGTGTTGAGGTATTAGGAATATCTGTAGATAGTGCTGACAGAGTTGCTGATGTGGAAGCATTCATCAGCAGATATGAGATTAACTACCGTGTAGCCTTGGACAATGGGCAAGTCTTTACAACGTATCAAGGAAGTGCTATTCCACTTACTATTTTTGTGGATCGTCAAGGACGTATGCGTGCTAGGTATGAAGGTTTAATAACCAAGCAAGAAGCAGAAAGAGAATTAGTAAAACTCTTAGTTAACAAATAGTTACAGGCTCATTGCAAGTTTATCAAGAGTTTCTGCAGTAATTAAGTTTGATGAAGATGCGCGTTGAGCACAAGTGTAACGAGCTGCTATTTGTGCTCTGAGTATAGATTCATGTAAAGGATAACCATCTAACAGATGGCTTGATAAAAAGACAGCAGCAAGCGTATCTCCTGCGCCATTTGTATCTACCACTGGAAGCTCCAGATTTGGTGGTGGAAAGAAAATAAGTCTATCTTCTATTCCAACTGCACAACCTAATGCTCCCATTCCACATATGACGGTTAAGTTTTTGTTGCTTTTAATAAACGAATCTACCAGAAGTTTTGGGTTTTCGTGATTGACACAAGAGAAAAAAAGAAAGTCAGCATATTTAATAAAATCTTGTCTATAAGGGTCGTCTGCTGAGATTACATCTTGAATATCACAGGCGATCTTGAGGTTAAGGTCTCTTGCTATTGGCAGCAGAAGCCTTGCCCAGTTTGGAATGTTGAAATGTACTAATTGAGATTTGGCAAGAACTTTGCGGCAAAGCTCAATATCTGGTTGCAGGTTCATATGGCTTTTGCCGTCATAAAAATTTTTTCTGCTACCATCTTTGAACATAAGATTGATACTACGGTTTGTTCCTGCGGGATCGATGAAGAGGGCTGTTGTGTCTATAGAACTTTTTGAAAATGATTGGCGAATGAAATTGCCATTAAGATCATTCCCAACATAACCAATAAATCCAGTCCTTTTTCCTAACTGTTTGTAAGAAAAACTTGCATAACCACCAGCTTGGCCTATGCAGTCGATATTTTCAGTAAAATTGGACTCTACACTAAGATCGAGACCAGAACCCAGCAAATAGACATTTGTGTCTATTCCAACATTTCCAATTACCACAACATCAAGATGAATATCTTTAGTCATACTGTACAAGTCCTAACAGGATCTTTCAAGATCCATCAATTTTGCAAAGTTTAACAAATTTTCTGTCAAGTTACAGGGTTGCCGCAGTAGGTTTTTTGTTTCACGTGAAGCATTTTTGAGTTTTGGAGGAGAGCAGCCGAGATTTCTTGATCTCTAGAAAGTCTTTTATGGGATACTTGCAGTAACTTCCAGTAAGAGTGTAATATCAAGGATTTCAGACACAAGCCTATAGCAGTTCTCTCTGTAGCAATCTGCTCTGTAGGCTTTTGCGTATACTTTGGCCAAAACTTTAAGTTTTGCAGAAGCTTTTTAAGATTTAGTCGGAGTGTTATAAATGTACAGACTTTGGGCTTCCTCTTTATTGCTGCTACTTATTGCAGCCGGGTCGGCATTTGGGTTTCAGGAAG
>JAEUQL010000279.1 GCA_016789295.1 Blastocatellia bacterium
AGAAACACCTACCACCTAAACACCCTATAACACTCTCTTTTCAAAGCAAAGTAGGGCCTGTCAAATGGCTAGAACCATTGACAGATACAGTCATTGAAAAATTGAGCAAACAAGGCGTAAAGCAGATACTAGTAGTGCCTATAAGTTTTGTCTCAGAACATATAGAAACACTTTATGAACTTGACATACTCTACAAACAAGTAGCAGATAATGTTGGGATTTCACATTTTACACGTGCTGCAGCACTCAACTTGAGCAAAACTTTTATCTGTGCACTTGCTGATCTAGTTGAAGAAAGGCTCAAACAGCTCAACCTTCTAGAAAAGTTTAAAGCTGCACCTGCAATTCAGAGTGGAGACTAGAAGTGGCAACTCATCACGACACGATTGTGATAGGTGCAGGTATCACAGGGCTTGTAGCTAGCTATAAGTTATGTAAACAAGGTCAGAAAGTAGCACTACTTGAAGCTTCAGACAGAGTAGGTGGAGTGATAAGAAGTGAGCAGAAGCAGGGCTTTCTTGTTGAGTATGGTCCTAACAGCTTTTTAGAATCTGGAGAGACGACAGAACTTATAACAGAGCTTGGCCTTAATGAAGAGCTGGTGAGTGCCAATCCAAAAGCACCTCGTTACATATATTTTCGTGATCGGCTAGAAGCAGTGCCGATGAGTCCACCAGCACTTATTGCAACCCGGCTTCTCAGTGTCAAAGGTAAGCTGCGTCTACTATCCGAGCCGTTTGTTGCTCCACGCCGCTTCAATGATGAAGAAGAGTCTTTAGCATCTTTTGTCTGTCGTCGATTTGGACAAGAGGTACACGATAGGCTCTTTTCGCCTTTTGTTTCTGGTGTTTATGCTGGAAACACAGAGTTACTTAGTGCATCGGCCTGTTTTCCAAAGCTAACAGATCTTGAAAAAGAGCACGGCTCTCTCTTCTTTGGTATGGTCAAAACTATCTTTGCAAAACGAGAAGCTAAGAAAGCAAAAAGTTCTTCGCGCCTCTCCTCGTTCCGTTCTGGTATGCAGACCCTGCCACATCGATTAGCAGAAAAGATAGGCAACTCACTGCTGCTTTCAGCTAAAATAGAAAAGATAAATATCAGTCAACAGTCTCCAAAATATTCTGTAGAGTTTGTTAGGGATGGTCAAAGATACAGTTTTACATCTGACAATCTAATAGTTGCTACTCCCACTAAAATAGTAGTGGAGCTGTTAGGAGATCAACTGCCAGAGCTTAGCAAAGAGCTTGAAACTATCGAATATACTCGCCTTGCTGTTATTCATTTGAGTTTCAAGGTTAGTGATATAGCCCGGTCACTTAATGGTTTTGGTTTTCTGATACCAAGAGGCCAGAGTGTTAGAACACTTGGTACAATCTGGAACTCTAGTCTTTTTCCAAATCGTGCCCCAGAAGGTGAGGTACTTTTTACAAGTTTTATAGGTGGAGCACACGATCTTGGTGCAGTAGAGTTGAGAGATGAAGAGCTAGTAGCGATAGTTTCTGGAGAGCTAAAAAAGATACTTTCAACTTCTGCTGATGCAAAACTCATAAGTTTGTGGAAGTGGCAGAAAGCAATACCACAGTATTGCATAGGGCATGTTGCTAAGCTAAAGAGAATAGAAGCAGCAGTCAAAGGACAGAAAGGTTTGTATCTTGCGGGAAATTATTTGCAAGGTGTTTCTGTCCCGGACTGTGTAAGCCGTGCTATAAAAATTGCTGAAGACATAAATAAAACTACTTGCTGATAAAAATTTCAACAGGTGGTTGAATTTTATATCTTGAGGCAAAGTTTCCAAGATTGATTGCTGCTGCAAGCTTTCCTCTTGAGTCTATATAGAGCAGAGGGCGATTAACAGCTACATCACTAAATGTTCTGACAAAAGGTATAAATAAAAGTTTTTTGCCGATCTTTATTTTAACTTTTGAACCATACTTGTAGCCCAACTGGACAAAAAGCTCTTCAGTGATGTTTGTGACAAGGTTTCCATAAGGTCCATCAAGGCCGATAATGTTGCCTTTAAGACCATCTCTTCTCAATTCTGGTTTCTCAATATTGAGTCTAATAAGAGGTTCTACTACCTCATTACCAACACTTTTCCAGTCATCACCTCTTGCTATTCGTGCAGCAACTGGTGCAAAGATATCTCGACCATGGAAAGTTGAAGAGAGAGCCTTTCCTATCATCCAACTGCTATTGCTTATCTCACGCACCGAGTCAATCTTATCTCTATCGGCTACCATAGTAATTAGTCCATTGTCTGGTAGTACAAAATATTGTTCACGTTCTGTCTTGACCACTATGGCTCTTCTGCTACTACCAACTCCAGGATCAATAACTGTTAAAAAGATGGTGCCTTTAGGATAATTCTCTGATGCTCCAGCAAGAAACCTTGCTCCATCAAGTATTGAATAAGGCGTAACTTGATGGGTTATGTCAATAATCCTGATCGACCTGTCTATATTGAGCATAACACCTTTGCAGATAGCGACAGAGTCGTCTGTAGCTCCAAAATCGCTCATAAATACCACTGTTGGAGGTACTTCTTGGGCAAAGGTAGTAGAAGACACTATTAAAAACAGTAGAAGTAATAAAAGTTTTTTCATAATCTATAAGGCTTAAAAGTTTCTCTTCATAGTTTAGAGCTAAGTCTAAGGTTGCTATATAACCAAAAGTTAGTAGAATAATCCACACTTGACAACTGCAGAATAGATAGAAAATGGGTGAAACAGAAAAAAAGCCGAAAGCAGACATTCTAATAGTTGATGACAATCCTATTAATCTGAACCTACTCTCTAGTTTGCTTACAGAGCAGAACTACAAAGTTAGGGCTGCAAACAGTGGCTTACGAGCGATAGCTTCAGCTAATGCAAAACCTCCTGATCTGATAATGCTTGATATAAATATGCCAGAGATTGATGGTTATGAAGTCTGTAAACTATTGAAAGAAAATGAAAAAACTAGAAATATACCAGTGATTTTTATCAGTGCATTAGATGAGACAATAGACAAAGTTAGAGCTTTTAAGGTTGGTGGTGTTGACTACGTCACAAAGCCATTTCAGATAGAAGAAGTTCTGGCACGCCTTGAAAACCAGCTCAAAATTTCTGCTCTTCAGCAAGAACTTGAGCGCAAAAACAGAGAGCTTGTAGTAACAAATCAGGAGCTAGCAAAGAAGAACGAGGAGTTGAGCAGATCGAGGGAGGAGCTTTTAGAATCGTACAAGAAAGCAGATCAAGTTTTTGCTGCAATGTCAGAACTACTGCCAGGAATGGTTCTTGATGGAAAGTATAGACTAGAAAAAAAGATAGGTGCAGGTGGTTTTGGGGTAGTCTATCAAGCTACCCAGCTCGCCTTAAATAGAAGTGTTGCTGTAAAGATATTTCATCCTATGACAGGTAACATTACACCTGAAAGCTTGGAGCGTTTTCGTCGTGAAGGCGTTTCAGCTTCAAGGATAAAGCACCCAAATGCAGTAGCTGTACTTGACTATTCAATATCTTCTGATTCTAATTCTAACAACCGTACCAGAGTTGCTTATCTTGTAATGGAGCTACTTAATGGTACAAGTCTTAGTCAGGTTTTAAAAGAGACAGGTTGCTTTTCTCCTATAAGAGCAGCAGAGGTTATAGTTCCTGTTTGTGAAGTCTTGGCTGTTGCTCACCGTGCAGGCATAGTTCATCGTGACATTAAGCCTGACAATATATTTCTCCATCAATCTGAAGATGGAGAGGTAGTAAAGGTTGTAGACTTTGGTATAGCAAAGCTACTGCAACACTCCTTTCCAGAACTTCAAAATTTAACGTTTACCGGAAAAGTTCTAGGAACACCTGCTTTTATGGCTCCAGAAAGACTAAACAACAGTTCTTATGACGGAAGAGCGGATGTCTACAGTCTAGGTGTTACACTTTATAAAATGCTAACAGGAAAAATGCCATTTGAAGTTGATAAAAATGATCTAATGAGCATAATAATTAAGCAGTTGACAGAAAAGCCAAAACCTCTAAGAGATATAAATCCAGAACTACCAATAGAGATAGAAAAAGTAGTTTTGCAAGCTCTTGAAAAAGATCCAAACAGAAGACCTACTGCTAAAGAGCTTGCCCAGTTGCTCTACAACGCCGTTAAAGATCTGTCACAAATTTCATTAAAGCCTAGTGTAATGCTAGAAGAACTTGATAGCGATGAAGATACAACGGTAGACACAGAAAGTGTCTAGCAGTTCTATCTACTCTTGCAAGTCTTCTAGAATTCCCACAAAAGGAAGGTTTCTGTAACGACCTGCATAGTCAAGCCCATAGCCAACGACAAAAGCATTTGGAATTACAAACCCTGTGTAAGCAACATCTACGGCTTTCAGCCTTCTTTCAGGTTTGTCAAAGCAGGCTGCTACAGCTACAGAATTAGCTTCACGACGGCGGAACATATCTTGTAGATAACTAAGAGTGAGACCTGTATCGACTATGTCTTCAACTATCAACACATCTTTGTTCTTCAAGCTCATGTCGGAATCTTTCATTATGCGTACTTCACCAGATGATTTTGACGAAGCTCCATAGCTAGATACAGCTATAAACTCTATAGCTACTGGCAGGTCGATTGCTCTTATGAGGTCGCTCATAAAGATACAAGCTCCTTTTAAGACACATATCAAAACTAGATCGTGGCCAACGTAATCTCTGGTTATCTGTTGTCCAAGCTCCTTGACCCGCTTCTCTATGGTCTGCTGATCAAAGAGTGGTTTAATTTTTGGGTTGTTAAACTCTGAATGTTGGGAACTGTTTGACATAAAAGACTCTTTTTAAGTTTGTGGTAAAGTTCTCTTGGTCAAATTGTAGTTATTAGCCTAAAATAGGCGATTGTAAAACGGCCACTATACGAAATCATCAGAATGGCTGTCAATGCAATACTTCTCAGAGTTGGATTTTTATAGGAAGTTTCTTAATGTTTGACCTTTCAGAAAAACAGGTAGTTACTGAAGACGATATAAAAAATATTCCACTGGGTGCAAAGCTATATTTGGGTGAAAAGAGTATTGTCACTCCTCTTGCAGCAGACCTAATAGCTCAAAATCGGCTTGAAATACTCAGAAAACAGCCTCATACAAAGAGACGACCAAGAGTTGCTTTGGGATCTGATCACGGAGGAGTTGAAATGAAAGTGGCTTTGAAAGAGCTGCTTTCAGAGCTTGGCATAGAGTTTCACGATTTTGGTACTTATGACACAAAGCCTGTTGACTATCCAGATTATGCGCATTTGGTAGCTGGTAGTATCTCTCAAGGTAGCTACGATCTTGGGATAATTATTGATGGCGCAGGGATAGGATCCTGCATGGTCGCAAACAAGCTTCCAGGTGTTCGTGCAGCACTTGCCTACAATGCTGCTCTTGCACGAAACAGTAGAGAACACAATGATGCCAATGTACTGACCCTTGGAGGACGGTTTATAAGCATCGATCAGATGAGAGATATTGTGAAGGTTTGGATATCCACTTCTATTA
>JAEUQL010000027.1 GCA_016789295.1 Blastocatellia bacterium
ATTACTTCCGCTAGAGCAAAACGTGGATATTGATAATCTACTCCCATCGGTTTTGCTAAAAATTTCTGGAAAAATAGGTACAAAGACTGTCTTACGCTGCGTTGAGCTTGATAACCTACACCAGGAAGGTATGAAAGAGTTAGATTTACACTTTTTTCTGTTGATTTGGCTAAGCCAAGTGGTATATAAAATTCACCATTATATCCCACTGCTAGCATATTACTGTTTTCATCTAAACCAGTAACTTCTTTATTATCAAAGTTTACAGTAATTGATAAAAGAGTGCTGGTAGCTACTGTTTCAGGATTACAAATATTATCTAGCTCAATAATATTCAAAGCTGGCGAACTTCCTTGGGGCAAAACAAACTCTAATGGCTTATCAAAAATATCTTCCTGTAAAATGTCAGGAAGAGTTGACCTATTTTTTTCTATTTTTGAAGCCAAACGTAACTCTGCTTCTAAATTCATTGGAGCTTCTACTACACACTTGACTTGCTCATGCTGAATAATAGCTGATCGACTCCCGTGGTTATTTTCTTGAAAAGATACACTCTCTTGCAATCGTGTGGTAGTAATTGATAAAAGCTTTGTTGTCCACTTGCTATAAAGCTCATCGTCAAGATCAAAATGTCTTGTTACGTAACGATTAAGCAGCCAATTGAGCCTGTTTTTATGCCTATAACTTCTTGTTAAACCACGATTGTAAACAGTAACAGCTTCCAGAGGCTTTTGGTCAAGCAACCCTGCATCAAATTCATCTGTGCTAACAATAAACCTTAGCCAATCCTTTGTTATTGTCCCTCCTTTTTTCCAGATAACATCAAGAACCTTAGTTCTTATAGGATTTCCATTATGTGCCCAAGCTTCTTCTCCAGGTTCTAACCATATTCCGCCATTAGGTAGAAAGCTACTAGTAACACTATAATCCTCAGAAAGACCTATTAAAGAGCAATAAAGTCTTTTGTGGTAATTGTTTTTCAACTTTAATCTGAAGCTTGGTCTATGCCAAACACCATCTTCATAGGTGTAGCTTAACTCTAATAGATGATTAATTTCGGAGCTGTTATGGTAAACTTTTAACTCTACTGCGTCATCTGGAAGTGTTTTAGTTTGGCTATCTAGATCTGCAAGCACGTTATGCCAGCAGACAATATTTTCCAAGTAAGTAACTACTAATTCGGTATTTGAATAGTCTGTTACTTCAGCAGCTATTTTATCAGTAATTAGATCTCTTATTGAGTATCTGTTTTCGACAGCTTTTACTGACAGCTTTGCATCATTTACATTTACAACTTCTTGAAAAAATCGTGCATTTCCTCTTCCAATAGCTCTTCCTTTTATTGCTTGCCTCAAATTTGAAAGTCCACACTCTTCTCCAGAGAGAAAAATACCGAATGGTTCTAGTGGTAAGCTAACAATTACAGCTTTGAACGTGTCGTTTACTGATAATTTTGAGCCTTCTATCTCAACCCTACTCTGATGTGGAAGTACTTTTGTAATTTTCCCAAAAGCAATAGCATTAGAAACCTTTTCTAAATCTGTTCCTGAAGCATCGAAAGGATAGAGTGCAATCCTGATAGGCTCTGAACTTTTTACATCTGGAAGCCCATGAATTTTACCAGCATCCAAACACCATTCGTAATTTTTATCATACCTCACTGTGAAATGGGGTAAGCGTTGGGCTAACGCTCCATCAAGAAAGAATCTGTTTATGTCTTCTCTGGTAGGTGCTTCAAGCTGAGGGGTCTGCTCAGAAGTCACTCTACAAACAAGTGCAGAAGTGTGTGTCATAAGCTCTTTATACGTTAGTTGCCCGTTAGATTTATTCAATGTTTCGATAAGAAAGTAACTAAACCTTCCACAATCTTTCCCTTCTTTATCTTTATATTCTTTGGCCGTTTGTCCACTTTCGCAAGCAGCTAGTAGCACGTGTCTGCCTTTATTGCCCAATGACCACCCACTAGGAGTTTCAGAAAAATCTATCGAGTTTGTCTGAACAAATTCTTCTATATTGAACAGGTAACTATCTTCTGGCCTACTTTTTGTCTGTTTTGAAATGCGTCGTATTTTCCCACGTTCTTGTCGTGTTCCAGACCCAGAATGGCAACAGTCAAGAATAATAACTATGTGTGGATTTTTGTTTGAAACCTCTGATATTAACCAAGCAAGCTCTTTATCTGCAAGATCCCAACCCTTGTGTTGACGGCTGTCCCAGCAGACTAGAGTCTCGTCTAATCTATCAGGTTCAAAATGGAGTAGTTGTGGTAAAGTACGCTCCTGTGAACCGTGGCCAGCAAAGAAGAACAAAGCTACATCACTAGATGTAGCTTGACAAAGATGGGTGCGAAAACCTTCAACTATATTGTTTCTAGTAGCTTGCTCATCTATCAATTTCTTTATCTCAAGCTGGAAAGAGTTTCGGTCAACCCAACCCTCTAAAAATGCTTCCATATTTTGAACGTCATTTACGCAGCCAGAAAGACTATCTACTGTACTTGGGTAAGCGTTAATACCAACTAGCAGGGCATAAAGTTTTCTTAGCATGTAGCTACCTCCAAATGTTTCAGAATCACCTTATTAACTAAAAACGACTTTTCTCTACAGATCTCAACAAAGCACAGGTTTTTTCTCCGAGGGTGAAATTTTTTCAGTCAACTTGTTGGTATATCGCCTGGTTTGTCGTTTTTAGTTAGTAGCAGACTATCAGTGAAGGTATTTATGAATGAACTCAACAAAAAAATAGAGCAAGAAATAGCTTTAGCAGAAGAGTTATCAAGGCTTCTTCTACACTCTTCTGAAGCTTTAGAATCTAGCTCCCAAGGCCATTATCAAGTAGCTATTGAGCAGTATAATAAGTTACTAGTAGTAGCTAGAAAAACCAGTAATAAACAGTTTGAGCTACAAGCACTGGCTGGTTTGGGCAGTTCCTATGCTGCGGTTGAAGATTTTCTTGAAGCCATAAACTACTCAGAAGAGGCTCTATCTCTGGCAGAAGAGTTTCATGACGAGTTTGCTAAATTTCGCTTATTATCAAATCTTTCATCTATCTACTTCTCTCTTGGTGATTTCTCCTCCACTATTGATAAAGCTACAAAACTACTAGAAATTTCTAAAAAAATAGACGACAAAAAAATGGAGGCTAGTGCACATTCTTACCTTGCAGGAGCACACTTTTCTTATGGCGAAAGTGAAAAAGCCATTCAGCATTACAAACAAGGGCTAGAACTTATCCGTACATCTGGCGATACGTACAGAATAGCTTTATCACTAAGCTCGCTTGCAGAAGCATACATTGAAAATAAAAATTATGAAGATGCTAAAGTATGTTTAGCAGAGGTTTGGCAAATTGCACAGCAGACAAACAATTTAGCTTTAAGCAAGATAGTTCTAGAGTCTTTGGGTACTCTTTGTCTAATATTTAAGCACTACGATCAGGCGATTGAAAATTTCTTATTAGCTGTTAGCTTACAGACTGAAAGTTATATAGAACAAGGTATATCACTCAATAATCTTGGTTTTACCTATTATAAAGCAGGAGAGTTAAAAAAGGCTGAAGAGACGTTATATAAAGCTATTGAGATATGGGAGTCACGATACAAAAAAGTATCTAAAAATGAACTTTACAGTATATCTATCTTTGACACACAGTTATTTAGTTATCATATACTGCAGAAAGTCCTTATTGAGCAAGAAAATTTTGATCGAGCGCTAGAGGTTGCAGAAAAGAGTCGTGGTCGTACTTTTATAGCACAATTAATAGCAAAAAGTCAGATCATTTCAAGTAATAGCACTCCATTTTTTACAATAGACCAAGCTAAAACTATAGCTAGAACTAATAAGTTTAACCTCATTGTATACTCCTTAATATCTGACAAAGAGAGATATTTTGTTTCAGGAAAGAGTGAAAACAGGAGTGCTAATCTATTTTCAGATCTTTTTATATGGCTGATTAAAGACTCTGGGCAAATTATTTTTCGTCAAGTAGATATTTCAAATGAAGATAAAAAATTTTTACTAGAACAACTCACTATCAAAGTTAGTAGCCACAATACACGTAATTTTGATCTTGAAAACTCTGATCAACTCAAACCTAATCTTCTAGCAGAGCTTTATCAACTGCTCATCACTCCTGTAGAAGGCGATTTACCTGAAACAGGTCATTTAGTTTTTCTGCCTCAAGATCAGCTTTTTTTTACTCCATTTGCTGCACTAGTAGATACCCAAGGGAATTATTTAATAGAAAGATACTCTGTTAGTCTGGCATATTCAATAGAAAGCCTTGCATTAATAAGACAAGAAAAAGCTACTGATTATTTAAGCAGTGCTTTGATAGTAGGTAATCCATCTGCAGCCAATCTGTCCCAAACTCTTACAAAAAAGCTCGAACTACAATCGCTTCCATACGCAGAACAAGAAGCCAAAGAAATAGCAAATCTACTTACCACAGAAGCACTGATTGCAGAAAGAGCAACAAAAGAAGCAGTAGTTACTCTACTACCAAAACATAAGGTTATACACCTAGCTACGCATGGGGAGCTTAGTAAATTCTCAGAAGCTGACATTCCTGGTCTGATTATGCTTAGTGATGGATGGCTAAAGGCATCGGATATACTGAAAATAAGATTGAATGCAGAGCTGGTTGTATTGAGTGCTTGTTGGACTAGTAAAGGAAGACTTACAAGTGATGGCATTGTTGGACTTTTACGCACATTTCTTATGGCTGGCGCATCCACTGTTATTAGTACTCTTTGGGCAGTACGTGATGAACCTACAAAAATATTGATGGTTGAATTTTATAAACAACTACAACAATCAGTAACTAAAGCAGAAGCTTTAAGACAAGCTATGATTGCTACTATGCAGTATCCACAATTTCATGATCCCTATTGTTGGGCAGCATTTACCATTATAGGTAAAGTAGATTAACAATATTTTCAACTTTATAGGACACATAATTATGAAAAAAAATCTTCTTTTGGTACAGCCTGATAGTCACCTACTAGAAAAGGCTAGCGAGGTTTTGTTTACTTATCCGAATGGTAGTAAATTGATAGAAATTTCCGAAGATGTATGCGATCTATCTGCCATAGTAGTTGAGCGTGAACTAAAGATCCCAAATGTTAGCTTAGACCATATACAGCAAGCACGCAATTTGTCTATTCGTAGTTCATCAGCTAGTGAAAAAGTTTTTGGCTACGTAGAGCTGGTTTCTACACCAATAACAGATTGGTTAAAAGAGCTGAAGCTAGCAAATATAGATATTTTGTGCTATCAACCAAACAATACTTATCTTTGTCATGCAACAGAGGCAGATTTTAACTCTATAAAAGATAAGCCCTTTATTTTAAGTATTGTTCCCCTAACCCCCAATTTGAAATCTAGAGTGGATATATCTGAAATAGAGACTGTTTGGATTTTATTTGTGGGGAGTGAGCTTGAAATTAAGCAAGCCATAGAAAGGTTGAACTCTATTACTGGAATAGAAATTGACAGACAAATAGATCTAAACAGAGCAAGTTTTTATGTACAAGTAAAAGCAACGATTAGGAAAGATTGTCAAGACAAGATCCTTTCCGATGATCAAGTGCTTGGTATAGAACTTTGTCGAACAAGAGTTCTGGAAGACGAAAGAGTAGGATTGATTGTTGCTGGTCAGTATACAGAAGAAGGTAGGGTACATGGTTCTTACTTTGATTGGCTTTGTAAACATTCAATTGATGGTAAAGGAGTAACTATAGCAATTGTCGATAGTGGTAGTGTAGATCCACAGCATCCAGCTTTTGATGGTCGGCTTAAAAACCTAAATTATCAAGACTCCCAAAATCAACACACTACAGAAGTTGCCTGCTGTGCCGCAGGAAAAGACCTATCAAAATCCGAGAAAGCCTTGACTAGAAGTGTTAGTGATAAAAATTTTTATACTCTTGGAATAGCACCAGAAGCAGACCTGCTTATTTTACCATTTACAGATCGAGACAACGAAGAAGCAATACAATCATGTTGCTACAAGAGCGTAAACAACACTGGGCCAAACGGCTTTCCAGTTCTGATACAAAACAATTCTTGGGGATTTGGCCGTTATGATACAACCAAACAATATCACTCGCATGAAGCAATTTATGATCAAATGGTTAGAGATGCAAACCTAAACCCAGATGATCCAAAACCTCTTACTATCTGTTTTTCAGCAGGAAATGATGGAACTGCTGGACTAACGCGCCCCAAGGTAGCCAAAAATATTATTGTAACAGGCAGTTCTGAAAACTACAGACTGAAAGAAGGAGGCTACAAAGCTGATAATATTAACGAAGTAGCTGAAGATAGTAGCCATGGAAATTGTGCAGATAGGCGTATTCGCCCCCATATTGTCGCACCAGGTGAATGTACAGCTACTGTCCCTAAAAAACTAACGCCTGACCAACCAGGTTTTAATCGAGGTACTTCTCTATCTAGCCCAAGAACTGCTGGTGCTTGTGCGTTAATTATCGAGTGGTGGCAGAAAAAATTTGGACAAATACCTTCTCCAGCTATTATTCGCGCACTGATAGTAAATGGTGCTGTCGATATCAACTATCAAAGCAATATACCAAATATGATACAGGGATGGGGACGACTCAATCTTGAAAATATTTTTGATGAGTCTTGTAGAAGCTTCTACCTAGACCAAACAGTATTACTAAACACTGAATCACTCAGCATCTGGTCTTCAAGCTTTCAAGTTTATGACGAAACCAGACCTTTGAAGATCACTCTATCATGGACAGATCCTCCAGGTAGTACAAACAGCGGAACAGCAGAAGCACCTGCTATAGTTAATGAACTAGCTTTGAGAGTTGAAGTAGGAAAAGATCTATATTTGGGTAACAACTTTGCAAATGGCTGGTCAGTACCAGGTCTATTGAAAGCCCAAGAAGATAGATCTAACAACAGATATTCTCCTCTAAGAGAAGGGATAGATAATCTACAAAATGTTTATCTTCCTGCAGGCATTTGCAAAGGAGAGTTTAAGGTCACAGTAGCAGCTCTTGCTCTTAGACAGAACTGCTTTAACTTCCGTTCTGAAGAACTAGTACAGGATTTCGCCTTAGTTATAACTAACTCCCACAGATAAAATTGTATAAGCTGTTACATAGCCCAGACTATGTAACAGCTTATAGCCATAGTAATCAAAACTACCTCTGATCTATACTTTCAATACTAGCTACTTTTGTCTAACACACAAAGAATCTAGTATCAACTAAATCCCAAAAACCGAAAGAAAAAGGTACTTATTTTTGCGCAATCGAGTTATACTATCGTTTTTCTGCTTCTTATTAGGTAGTTTTCAAAAGTTTTTTAATTTTTGGAACACCTACAACAGTTTCAACAGAGAAAGTCATGCAAAAGCAAGATTATCATAAGGCAGTTGAAAGAGTTCTGCTGGTGATTTTTTTCCTAAATCTTGCCGTCGTTATTGCTAAAGTTATTGCAGGTGTGCTTGCAAATTCACTTACTGTCATTAGTGATGCAGTTCATTCTACTATAGATATGGTTAATAATGTGGTAGGAGTTATGGTGATCCGGTATGCTTCCTCACCACCTGATAAAGAGCACCCGTATGGTCATGGTAAATTTGAGACACTTGGGGCTTATTCCATATCAGGCTTTCTCTTTATAACCTGTTTTGAGCTTATTTGGAGAGCCATCAACCATCTATTTTTTGACAAAGAGAGTCAGCCAGAGATATCGGCTTTGACTGTAGTGGTCATTACTGCAACAGTACTCATAAACATTTGTGTAACCAAGTATGAAGAGTACAAAGGAAGGGAGCTTTCAAGTGAACTACTTATTGCAGATGCAACACATACAAAATCCGACATATATGTCAGCATCTCTGTACTTGCCAGTTTCGTCTTTGTCTACTTTGGCTATACTATAGCTGATGCGATTTTTGCACTATTTATAGCTGTTTTGATCGCTTATAGCGGTTACAGCCTTTTCCAACAGACTGTGCCCATACTGGTAGACGCTGTTGGTATAGAGGCTCAGAAAATTGAACAGATAGCACTTTCCACTCCAGGAGTGGTGAGTTGTAGTAACATACGTTCTCGTGGAAAACCAGGAGATCTTTTTATTGAAATGGTTGTCAAGGTGAAGACAGGAAGCTTAAAAGACGCCCATGAAGTAACAGAAGCTATAGAATTGAAGTTGAGAGAAGAATTTGGGCGAGCAGATATTACAATTCATTTTGAGCCATAGTAAATTTTTATCTGATCAAAAAATCACTTTGACTTCGGAAGAAGCAGAATATGTTCTGTACACAATGTGGATTCAGAAAACCGCCAGATGCACTATTTTGTCCAGCGTGTGGCAAGTTACTCTCTTCCAAGGAGCATCTGTCTGAGCTAAATTACGGCTCTCAGGAAGTAACAGCTAGAAGTCTATTTAGCACCTATCATCCTATGCCCCTACGCAAAGCCATCGACCTAATAAAAGCTGTCTGCGAGGAGCTTCTCAGATTTCACCACAGTGGCCGGACATACGGCAGGCTTAAACCAGAATTTATAATTTTGAAAAACAACCAAGTCAGGTTGGTTCAGGTAGGGCATGAATCAGGTCCAATAACTGCCTCAATTAGAAATGATGTTCCATACTATCTATCACCAGAACAATGCTTAGGTCAGTCAGTAGATACAAGAAGCGATATATATTCTCTAGGTGTAGTTCTATTTGAAATGCTCACAGGCAGACTTCCTGTAGAAGGTAGCGTTCAGAACGTTGTACAGTTTCACGTTGCCCAGAAAGTTGTTTCTGCAAGAAACTATCTCTCTTCCCTACCAGCTCCAATAGAGCAGTTTCTAAATGAACTTTTACAACCTGATATGAATAAAAGACCTCAGACAATAGGTCAAGTCTTAGCAAAATTGATACTTATACAAAGAACGCTACTAGATAATGAAGACTTTGAACCTACAGTCAATGATGAATTTGAAGCTCTTGTATCAAATGATGATCTAACTACAAACAATGAAGAAGCAGCTAAAGAACCTTCTACAAATGACCTAATAACAAATAATGATGGTATCGATTCTGCAGAACTGCCTTCAGATCACGCAAAAGCCTACATATTTGACCAGAATGGACTTGAAGATAGCTATTCTGCTGCCAAGAAATTTGATCAAAAAAATAGTTTCAATGAAGTTTTTGAAAAGAGTGATCCCGACTCTATGAGCACCTTTAAAGAAGTGCCCCCTGCTCCAGTTCCTGTTCCACCACCAAGCTATCTAGATCCAGACATAGTTACAGAGAACGATCTAGAAGTAATAAGCGAAACTCCTGCTGCTGCACCGGCTGAAAAAGACTTAGGAAAAGAGACAAACAATCTTTCTGAACCTGATCTGGCAGAGAGACCTATGACTGAGACTCTTTCCGAATCAAAATTTCCTCTCTTCAGCAAAAATACTTTAAGGAATTTAAGAAGTGCGGCTGCTACTTTTTCTGAAAAGCATTCCAAAAGTGGTATTAACCCATTTACTCTTCTATTTATAGCTATCTTTATTCTTGTTGTTCTTGCTATTATTCTGTCAGTTCTTTCTTCATAAGTAAGGAGGCTGCAAATGAAAGAAGTTGACAAGCTATCAGAAGGCAGTGTCGTTACAGGTGGAGATTCTCACTTTAAGAAGCTTGTAGAACTGCGAAAGATCTTAATTGACAGACTTGTTTGTAGAGAGATAGAAGCTCCTAGCAAGTCTGAAAAGCAAGATCCAAGCAACATTTTTAGTCAAAGCAAGATTAATAAAGTAGAATCCTAAAATGGAAGTAGATCAAAAAACAGAGACAGAACAGGTGCAAAAGAGAGCTTTAAAACTGAAAGAAGTTTTTGTAGAACCAGATACAGCAGAAGCTGATAAGTGCAGAGTTACTGTTCGGCTGAGCAATAAAGGCGTGCTTCTTTCTGGGACACGTACAGGCCCAGATACACCAGACTATAAGATAATGCTTACAGCACTCTGTACAATAGACGCTCTTCTACAAGCTATTAAAGATTGTGCAAAGATGGAGCTGCTTTTCATCGAACGGCAAAAACTTGAAAAAGTAGATCGAGAGATCATTATGGTTTTGGTTGATGTTGATATTGATGGAGAGACGCGAGCTGCCACTGGAGCGTGTCAGATTAAAGGAAATCTGCTTGAAACAGCAGCCAGAGCTGTGCTGGATGCAACAAACCGGATTCTAGAACGCTGTTTTGAGTAATAAGTTTAATGGTTAGAATAAGTAAGGAGCCAAGTTGCAAACTCAAAGCAGTAAAAAATATCTTCTCATCCTGACACTTTTGTTTGTTATTCTTCTTCAGTTAAATTATCAAAGGGTCTACAGTTTCATCTTCATCAATCCAGAGAAAAAAATTGGTTTAGGTAGTAATTATGGAACACAAGCTCCAGGCTCAGACTACCTCCTTCCAGAAATGGTTAGAATCGCTGGCGGCAGTTTCAAAATGGGTAGTGAACATGGAGAAGCCGATGAGCAGCCAGTTCATCTTGAAGAGATAAAAGATTTTGAAATAGGTCGTTTTGAGGTTACCAATGCACAGTGGAGATCTTACTGTGACGCAGTAGGAAAAAACTACCCTCCCAATAGTAAATTTTCTAAGAACTATTTTCTTGAAAACCCAAACCACCCTGTAGTTAATGTAAGCTGGGATGAAGCACAAGATTACTGTAGATGGCTCTCGCAAGTAGGAGGCAAACAGTATCGCCTACCTACAGAAGCAGAATGGGAGTATGCAGCATCCGACTCTGAAGTAGGCAGGTTTAACAACAACAGAGGAGGGGCATCAACAGCAGTTGTGGGCAGCTACGATCCAAACAGATATCAACTGTACGACATGCTTGGAAACGTTTGGGAATGGTGCCAAGACAACTACACAAGTTCCTATTCAGTAAAAAATCAACCTGAAAGACGACCTAGAAAGGTTCTGCGAGGTGGATCTTGGGGAGACCCCAAAATACTTTGTACTGCCTCAAATCGCATCCACTTTGAACCCAAATACAGGTACAGGTTTTATGGGTTGCGTGTAGCTGCAACCCCTTAGTTTACACCTGCTAGTCTCAAACCTTGCACAACCAAAGTAGATAGCAGATAGCCAACTCCAGTGTAGAAAACCACCTGTGCAGTCGCTACTCGCCAAGAAGATTCTCTAGCCACAACAGCTACAGTAGATACACATTGTAAAGAAAAGAAGAAGAAAACAATCAGACCAACCATAGTTGATGGAGTAAATATCTTCTCAGAGCTATTGGCAAAAGTAGCCTTCTTCATCTGCTCAAGAAGACCTACTTGCTGTGCTTCTTCGTCATCTTCCCCTGCAGTGACGTGAAAGACTATAGCCATT
Organism: Blastocatellia bacterium; assembly: GCA_016789295.1. GTDB lineage: Bacteria > Acidobacteriota > Blastocatellia > Chloracidobacteriales > JADJPF01 > JAEUQL01. The sequence continues at coordinate 11,374 of JAEUQL010000027.1, forward strand.
GAACTGACAAAAACTTCACGAGCAGCAAAAGCCGAGAGTAACCCTACACCAACTCTCCAATCTACACCCATTGGCCTCAAAACAACCTCCATCTTGCGCCCTATCTGAGCAGCAACAGAGCTGTCTATATCAGACTTGACAATAAAAGAAGAGCTTGGTGGATTACTTGTCTGTTCAGAGGCTGGCAATGCAAAACCAAAATTTGTAATTAGCCAGAGAAGAGACGAAACCACCACTATTGGTAACCCTGCTTTCTTGAGATACGAAGAAGACCTAGTCCAGGTAATCTTCAGTATTGGCTTTGTTTGTGGAATCCGATAAGCAGGCATCTCCATTGCAAGCAGTGAGAGTGATCTCTTTTTGTACAGGAGCTTTCCTACAACTCCCGCAGTGATAGAACCTATAATAATGCTGGCCAGGTAGATTGCTGCCAAAGCAGAACCAGCCTTCCAGGAAGGCTCATCAACAAGAAGTGCTGCAAGTAGAAGCGAATAGACAGGCAGGCGAGCACTGCAGCTCATCAGAGGGATTATCCATATTGTTAGAAGTCTTTCTCTTTTTGTAGGTATGGCACGTGTTGCAAGTACTGCAGGTATAGCACAAGCAAACCCTGAAAGCATTGGGACAAATGAGCGACCGTGAAGACCCAAGAGCGAGAGTGGTTTGTCTACTAGTGCAGCTCCACGCGCTAGATAACCAGAATCTTCAAGTAAAGTCATTAAGAAAAAGAGTATTACGATCTGTGGAAAAAATACTGCTACTGCCCCGACTCCTCCAACAACCCCTTCGGCTAGAAAATCTGTAATGATACTTTCTGGTAAAGAAGCAGATATAAACTTCTGTAAATAGGAAAAGCCTAGATCTATTGCATCCATAAAAGGAGTAGCAAACCAGAAGATGGAAGCAAACAGCAGTGCAAATATCAGAAAAAATATAGGGAAACCCAAAAATTTATGAAGAACTATACTGTCTACTTTGGTGGTGAAAGAGTCTGTAAATCTGGTCTTTTTATCTCCAGGAGTCTGCCTTAAAGCATTGCTCTCTTCTATCAATTGCCTAACTTTTTTGTATGCTTCTGCTGGATCTGAAGGAAGTAGGGCTAGCTCATTGTCACTTGAGACTTCTATCTGCTCCCTTACACTTTGGAGAAGCTCTTTTGCACCTTCTCCAGAACGAGCATCAACAGCAACTACTGGAAGCTTCAGCCTTGCAGCAAGTTTTGCACTGTCTAATTCTAGGCCAAGCCTTGGTAGAAGATCGTTCATCGTAACAGCAACAACAACTGGTTTACCTTGACGTGCAGCATAACCAGCAAACTTGAGGTGCCTCTCTAGCTGTGTTGCATCGACAACAAGAACAAAAGCGTCTGGCTTAACAGATGGATGGCGTCCTTCCAAAACCTTGCAGGAAAGCTCTTCTTCTGGAGAAGGAGACACTGCACTGTGTACCCCTGGCAGATCTACTAGATCAACCACTTCTCCAAACTCTTGCTTACTTTTGCCTTTTAGCAAAGATACAGTTACACCCGGATAGTTAGCAGTCTGAAAACCACCCCCAGTTAAAGCATTCATCAAAGTTGTTTTGCCAGCATTTGGCATCCCAACTAAACAGACTGTTAAACAACTATTGGCTGATCTGGAACTGCTCTCTGGACTTGAAGAAGGAATATCCCCTGCATGAGTTTTTAATGAACCCATATCCAAGAAGCCTCCCGCCTTCTGAGTGCTAGCCTAGTGCCTCTAAGTAGCACTATCATCGGGTCACCAAAAGGAACAGCCTGCACCACAGTTACTTCTTCGCCCGGAGTGAAACCAAGATCGAGTAGTCTTCTACAATCTTCGTCTGGCCCTTCAAGACGTTCAATTACGTACCACTCATTATGAGTTGTCTCCAAAAGCTTCAAACTTCTACTCCCTTCCTACTTAACTACCCAAAACATCTCTCTCAATTATCAATATTGGAAGCTTAAAGATATTTTCAAAAGTTGACTTTAGAAGAATTAGAAGAAAATGAAAATCTATTTCAGTGGATGAAAGTTAGCTTTGGCAAAATCAAAGTGTCAACAATCTTTTCCGAACAGAAAAAATGCCTAAAACTAGGCTACAGTGTAACCAGTTTTAGGCCAAGATAGGATGCGCTTATCACCTGTGCCGGCCTCAAACAGGTGGGTATGCTTGAGGAGGCTTTGGCTAACTCTAAATTAAAGCAAATAGCGTGCCTGAAATCTGCTTTTTTCGAGGCTTTAAAACCTCAATAAATCGAATCTTTCAGTTTATATACTGCAATATTGTAACTGGGGTGCTGACTCTTTTTTCTCTGTTTTTCAACTTCTCCTTTTTCAAAAAAGTTTTTAGTGTAAAAATAGCTTTACATGTTACCTATGGTAACACAGAAGCAGCTAAGTGGTTCTATTAAAGCAATATAACTAGGCGAGTGTCTCCATCTTATGAAACTATAAGGTAACACTTCTCAAAGTAAAGCAAGGTAGGCACGCAAGTGTATACAGATCTGCAAAAAAGTTCTGTAGTTTGTGACCAAATATTGAGAAAGATGCGTAACTCTATTATCCTCTATGCGCAGAGTTCAGTTTTTGAACTAAAGGAAGTGGATATGAAGAAGTGTCCGTTTTGTAAACAGAAGCTACAAGAAAATGCCCATTATTGCCAATTTTGCAACTCTACTATTGTCGATCTAGACGGTAATCCGATCCTGGTTCAAGAGTTTACAAACAGACAGAAAACCATTTTAGAAAAATTGATTCAACTACTAGTCGCCGTATTCTTTTCAGTCCAGTTCTTTCTCTTTGGGCTTATGCTTTTAAGTTCTATTTTTGGCAATGAGGTCATTAAACTCAGTTCTACAACAAGCATCTTACTCAACATCGTGCTAGCAGTAATCTCTATTGGTGGAGCTATACTTATAACCAATCCTGTCATTAATTTAGTCAAGAGTCAGATCGAAAAATTGGATAGATAAACAAGAAGGATAATGTGTGAGTGGAAAGGTCAGAGAGAACTTGGATATGTCTCTGACCTCTGTAACTAGTTCACCAGTGTTATCAATTGGCGGCTATTTTCTAATAACTCCATAATCTTACCAGGAAGAATTCCAAGATACAGAGTGCCAATTAGTGATATCACAATCACTGCTATGAGGCTCTTGGGTATAGCTGGAATACTTATAGAAGAATCGTTACTCTCTCTGAAAAACATCACAACCATTGGGCGTAAGTAGTAATAGACAGAGACAGCACTGTTGAGCACTGCAACTATGACAAGTGTATGCAAACCCTTGTCCCAGGCAGCTCTGAAAAGCATAAACTTACCCATAAAACCACCCGTCAATGGCACTCCTGCAAGGCTGAGCATAAAAACAAGCATTGCTATGGAAATTCCTAGATTCTTGAATCCAAATCCAGCATAGCTGTCAAGGTCTGTCTTACCGTCTCTACCAGAAAACAGCTCTACTATAGCAAAAGATCCCATATTCATAACCGAATAGGTCAGCATGTAGAAAGCAACTGATGTCCAGTCATCAGCAAGAAAACCTACCAGTGCATATCCAGCATGAGCTATAGAAGAGTATGCAAGCATCCTCTTAAGGTTGGTCTGCGAAATTGCGGCTATGTTGCCAACTATCATTGTCAAAATCGCTATGGACTCTAAAGAACTTGCCCAAACTACGTGCAGGTCTGTGGAATAACCAATACTGAAAGTTAGAACAAATACGCGCAAAAACGCGGCAAAGCCTGCCGCTTTTGGTCCTGCCGCCATGAAAGCAGTTACTGGGGTTGGCGCACCATCATAAACATCTGGAGTCCAGAAATGGAATGGAGCTGTAGCGATCTTGAAACCAAAACCTATCAGCATCAGTGCTGCACCAATGAATAGAAGCTCTATAGGAAGAGTTTGGTTAGTAGCTGCATTAAAATTGTTTGAAACAGCATTCTTTATCTGCTCAAGATTAGTAGTTCCTGTCGCACCATATATCAGAGCCATTCCATAGAGCAGAAAAGCTGTAGCAAAAGACCCTAGAACGAAGTACTTGATGGCAGATTCATTCGACTTGATATCTGATCTTCTGTAGCCTGCGAGCACATAGGTAGCTATTGAACTTATCTCAAGACCTAGAAATATCATTA
>JAEUQL010000280.1 GCA_016789295.1 Blastocatellia bacterium
AGGTGGAGCCATCAAGCAGTTAATAAACCAGAAGAACAGCAAGACTATCAAGGCTTGGCGTGAACTTACCGACTTTGCCGAAACAGCCAACCCCATACCTATAAAGATAGTGAAATAGACTATATAACCCAATGTCATCACAAGAAGCTTCAAGATGTTATTTGAAACTGAATCTGTAAGCGTGTTTGCCAAAATTACTACTGAACAGACCATAGACAAAGGTATAAGAATGATGAAAAGAGGGAGTGAACTTCCAATAACTTTTCCTATTATCAACGATCTGCTTTTAACACCAATACTCAATATCTGTCTAAGCGTCCCTTGCTGACGTTCTCCTGCAAAAGAGTTAAAAGTAAGAATGACTATCATCAGTGGAACAAGTATCTGCGCTGTGCTTGCAACAGTTACTTCACCAAACCTTCGCAGAGAGGTTGAGTCTTCAACAGGTCTAAATTGAAAAATGTTTTGAGTGTGTACTTCAAGGCGAGCTGTAACTCCGACATAAGGGTCAATCCCTTTATCAATAATTGAAAGAGGCATTTGAGGCTTGAAAACAAAGATTCCATAGTGTGCAGCAGAGTGCGAACTCTTTTCACCTTGATTGAGCCACCTTTGCCATTCTGCTTCTTCTGCTAGTTGATGCTGAGCTTTGAATTCTCTATAACTTTGCCACCCAGCTATCAGAGAGGCCAGAGACAAGAGCAGAACGATCAGGGTAGCCAATTTGAATCGGCCATCTCGAATCTGCTCTGTCATCTCTTTGCGCGCTATCAACCAGACCATCAAGCGTTCCTTAAAAAATGACTTTTAGAGCTAGTTGCAAAGAGCGGGGGCCTCCTATTTGATACAAAGAACTTAGCCCAGCCAGTCCTCTACCAAGCGATTGAGTTGAAATCCCAAAGTTCACATCTGTTAGGTTACCACTTGGATTTGCAAAGTTTGGATTGTTGAAAAGATTGAATGCATCTAGGCGTAGTTGTAAGCTTGTAGTCTCTGTCAGCCTAAACTGCCTGCGTAGTGCAATGTCAATCTGTGAAGCAGCGAAACCTCTCAAGGCATTACGTCCAAGGTTTCCCTGCTGGCCTGCAGGTGCTTCAGTAAATGCAGCTTGGTTGATGCGTCTCCTACCAGCTACCCCTGGATCATCTATGTACAGAGGTTGACCAGCAACTAGATCAGGACGAGCAACGCTTGTCGCACCAATTCCAAAAGGATCTTGTCCTGAAAGAATGTTAACTGGTGTTGCAGAACGAGCACGAACAATGGTGTCTACCGAAAAATTGCTTAGTAACATCCTTCCTACACCTTCTCTGAAGAGTGAAGGAATGTTGTAACTAATAGCTGCCGTAAAAGCATGCCTGACATCAAAAGAAGAGGGGCCTCTATCAAGCCTAACATCATAAACCGCAAGTGGTGCTTGATAATTAGTCTGTGTCTCATCAGAAGACGTATCTAGAGATTTTGCAAATGTATAAGAAACAAGTGCCTGGAGTCCATTTGATAATCTTCTCTGATACTGCAGTTGTAGTGAGTGGTAATCTGATGTGGAGGCATTTCTCACCAGATCAAGCTGTGTAAATTCTGGTGTCGGAGCACTCAAAGTCTCTACCCTTCCAAGCCTGCGTCCAATTGCAGCAACATATGATGCAGTCATGCTTGCATTTGTACCAACTGGCTGCTCTACTGTTAGATTATACTGAAGAGTGTATGGAAGCTTATAGCCTGGCTCATAACCAAGGAGATAACCAAATGGAGGTTCAAGACCTGAAGATGGAATAGGATTTGATAGTAAAGGATCATTGAGTGACAGTCCAGCAGCAAAAATTCGATTTCCATAGGGAAATGTTCCAGAACTTATTGCATTGCCTGTAAATGTATAACCAAGGTCGTAAAATATTCCTGTCCCAGCACGAACTACAGTACCAAGCTTTGGAAAGAGTTGATAGGCAATACCTATTCTTGGTGCAAAGTTGCCATAAGTTGTGTCATAGTATCGTGTGCCTCTTGGTGCAATCACAGGCCCTGTGGCACTGTCTATTCCGGTCACGGTAAACGGAAGATTCCCATTTTTCTCGGTAGGAGCAGGGTTGACCTCGTAGCGTAACCCATAAGTTAAAGTTAGCCTGTTGTTTATCTTCCAAGTGTCTTGCGCAAAAGCAGAAAAATTGTTGTAGATGGGTCGCAAAAATGTATCTACAGAAAGCAGTACTGCAAAGCCAACATTGCCTGCAATAACATCATTTACACTATCAAAAAAGAGACCCCGTAAGTAGTCTGCACCCTGATTTACAGATGAAAGCCTGCGATAGTCTACACCAAATTTTAATGAATGTGATCCAGCCGTTAACGAAAGATTGTTTACAAAGTTGAACTGTGTTTGCTTGTTATTTGAATTTATGCCTACATTTATTACACTGTTTCCAACAGCAATTATCCCAAGTCCTGTTTGGCTAGAAGCAAAAGATGGAAAAAAGATAGAATCAGAAGGCACACTGGCTCCTCCAAAACCATCAAGTATGTTGCGATTTGCAGCTTTAGCCCTGCTGTAGTTGAAGCGAAAATCGTTGGTAAGTGTTGGTGAGAAACTGTAAGTGGCACCCAAAGTCAGAGTCTCTGTCCTGGATGGAAGTAACCCTATCGTGTTTGGAGTTGCAAAAAACGCACGCTCTCTCACTTCAGATGGTGCATAGTTGTATCTGCCAAACAGCGAAAACTTACTATTAAACGTATGATCTATTCTAACGCTTGTAGCATCAATAGTTGATGGATTAGAAAAACTTGAAACAAAAGTAGCAGTATTTGGATCATTGGCTAAAATAGTACCATTTGGAAGTGGAAAAGCATTTAGAATTTCTCTCACATTTGCAGGAGCTGCTTGTCTTGCTGCAAGTGAAGGTACTGTTATAGGTGAAGAAGTAAGAGGCTGGCGTAAACGTAGACCTTCGTAAGAAAAGAAGAAGAAAGTTCTGTTACGTCCATCATAACCAGGCAGAAGAACTGGACCACCAAGTACACCACCAAAGTCATTCTGTCGCAGAGCAGGTTTTGGAAGTCCACCAGCATTTGCAAAAAAGTCATTGGCATCAAAAATATCATTTCGAAGATAGTTGAAAACTGTTCCATGAAAACTGTTTGTTCCAGAACGAGTAACTATGGAAAGCTGCGCACCTGGCTGTCTGCCAAACTCTGGTGCATATGTTGATGTTTGTATAGCAAACTCTTGTACTGCATCTACTGATGCTAGAGTATTGGTGCTACCAAGTGCGGAGTAGGATGGTAGACCACCTCCGCTTGACTGATAGAGAGAAGAGGCAACACTAGTTCCAAAGTTTGCACTTACACCATCAATTGTGAAGTAGTTGGTGCTGGGTCTTTGACCATTTACGCTGAATTGGCCACCAGAAGTGACGTCTGAGGAAGTTAGGTTTACTCCTGGAGAAAGCTCTATAAGAGTTTGAAAACTTCTTCCATTGAGAGGCTGGTTCTCAATGAATTGCCTGTCAACTACTGTACTGATTGCTGGAGACTCATCAATTATAGATGAGTTCGAAACTACCGTAACAACTTCAGAAACGGTGCCCAATTTCATTTCAACTTTTATCGACCGTTGATCACTGACGTTTAATGTCAAGTCCCGTAGTTCAGTAGTGGAAAAACCATTACTAGAAACTTTCAATATATATTTTCCAGGAGAAAGCAATGGAAAGGTAAATAATCCATCGCCATTTGACATAACTTGCCTGTTAATCTGTGTATCTATATTTGTTATCGTAATAGAAGCACCCGAAATGTTAGCACCACTCTCATCAACAACTATTCCGCTTAAACTAGCTACTGAAGATTGTGCTATGGTGTCTCCAAAACATAAAAAAATGGCTAGTAGTAGTTTCAAACAGAATATAAATCTCTTCTTAATCATAGAAGGAGATCCTTTCAACGAAAATTTGGCAGACTTTGCTAGTCCATAGAAACAGAGAAGAAAAATACCGATTCTTGAAAAACAGGGATTTAATCAGAAGCTATTGTGAATAGTTACTCTATTTCAACGAGTAGGTAAACTCTGCAGGTCATTGGTTATTTGTCCACTATGAACAGTAATCTCTTGTCAGCAGTTTGTGAGTTTTTTTGTAGTAGTGACCTAGACAATAGAAATTTTGTAGTTGATAGAAACAGAAAGCAGATGCTATTCTGCTGCAACAAAACAAGATTTAAAAACACCCTTAAATGGCGGTAGCCTACTTACTGAAACAGTGTATCCAAACAAAACTTCTGCTTAAAACCTCGTGAACATACTCGACTTTCTTGCACAGAGATCTAGGGCTGTTTTGGCATCTGCAGTTGCAGCCAGCATTTTTGGTGGAGCCAGCAGTGCTGTGATGATAGCTTTTATCAATTCTGCAATAGCCGAACCATTACCATTAGGCTCGAAATGGCTGTATCTATTTATAGTTATTACCCTAACAGTATTAATATCCCGTTTGGCATCTGAGTTTTTACTCATTAACCTTTCTCAAAAAGCTATTTATGAGCTTAGGATGGCACTTTGCCAACAGATCCTTTCTACCGGACTACGAAAATTGGAAGAGATTGGTGCAGCAAAGCTCCTTGTAGTACTAACTGACGATATAACTGTAATAACTCATGCAATGATGGATATTCCAACCATATGTGTGAGCTTCATGATGTTTGTAGTAAGCTTCATCTATCTGGCCTGGCTATCTACAAAACTCCTTATTTTTGTTCTGCTATTTGTACTATCAGGGGTTACTTTCTATTACCTGCTACAAAGAAGAGGGCTAAGTACATTTTTTCTTGCTAGAGAAGAAGAAGATACTTTGTTCAAACATTTTCGAGCTTTGCTAGAAGGTAGTAAAGAACTAAAGATAAACAAGGAGCGTGAAGAAATATTTATCAATAAGTTCTTAGATCAAACTTCTCTACTACTAAAAAAACATAATTCTTCCAGTTTAAGAGTTTTTGCAACAGCAAATGTTCTTGCAATCATTCTTTTTTATCTACTAGTTGGCTGCCTACTTCTACTTTTTCCTCACTTCATTTCTGTAGAAAGAAGTGTATTGACAGGCTATATCTTTGTAGTTCTATTTATGCTAGGTCCTTTAGGTCATTTCTTAGCTGCAATACCTAATATAGGTAGAGCTAACATTGTACTAAATAAGATCTCTTCTTTGGGTATTTTAACACCTCATAAATTGATTCCAGATACCCTAAATATCCAAAATTGGAGGTATTTGGAACTAGTTTCAATTACACACTCCTACTACAGAGAAGATGAAGGCCGTTGTTTTACACTAGGTCCTGTAGACCTTACATTCAACAGAGGAGAGATAGTTTTTTTGGTTGGTGGGAATGGTAGTGGAAAAACAACACTGTCCAGGCTATTCGAGGCACTACCCGATGGCCAGCACGCCGAGTTCAGCAGCTTAAAGTATTCCGTAACTGACAGCGGCACAAATTACACGCAAGGAGCT
>JAEUQL010000281.1 GCA_016789295.1 Blastocatellia bacterium
TAGAGAGGCTGCCAATTTGGCAATCAAGAGAGTTCAACGTTTAGTCAAGAGCTTTGGTAAATATGAAATCGTGTTGACCTGGTGGTGAAAGCTGGTGTTGTCTTACGGTCATCGCTATTTGTGCCCAGTGGCGAATCTCGTGAATAAGCGTATGAGAAAGCAATTTGCGAAGACTGCCTTGCAGTAAGAATGCGTGCTGCTTAAACTCGTGTGAATAGACACGGCTCCAATCACTTTCTTTTAACTCTTCTATAAAACCATACAGTTCTTTGCGCGTCTGATTACCAAAGTTGAAAATAGCCTCTACTTGGTCAGTCGGTAAAGAGCTATACTTTTTGGATATTTCGCTTTCTGGAGTCAGTATTTCATTGCGCATGAAGAAGAGATACCACAGCTCAACTTGAAAGCAATGTAATATCAAGCTTCCAACACTAGATTCTGTCTCTACACTGATCTTAATTTTGAGTGGTTCATCGCCGTTCTTAGAAAACCACTCTTGCCACTTGCTACGCTCTTCATCGGTATAAACTAAAAGCTCTTTGATACTTAAATACATCTGCTACTCCAACCTCTAACTGTGTCAAAACTTACTGGAGATAAGTTAAAAATAAGCATATCATCTCTGGTCATTATGAAGAATTATTAAAAAAGAGAGGTTAAGGTCTTATGAGCTATCCAGTAAGTCTTCAAGAGAGAAAAGAAGAGTTAACACAAGCCAGAGAGAAGCTAGTAGCAGAGCTTTCTGCTGAGCAGCCAGAAGGTGCACTTGGTGCAGGTAATGAGAGGTGGTCTGTAACAGAGATTGCCTATCACATACACCTTGTAGAGAAGCTTGTTGCAGGAATGATTCAGCAAGCTCTTGCAAGTGGCAGCCGTCAAGAATTTGATGAAGAGAAACTGCAGCAAGAATGGGAAAAGATTGCAACTGTAGCACTCGACAGGACAGACCGCATTCAAGCACCTGCTCCTGTGATGCCAGCTACACCACCATCACTAAATGAGAGTTTGCAACTGCTTGAAGAGTCTAGAAAAGAGCTTTTTGCTCTGGTTGACAGTTTAGGGAAAGATGCTCTTGCTTCTGTAGGTATTCCACACATTACTCAGAGAATGGGTGTACTTTCAGGGCTTGGCTGGGTGACGCTGATTGGTTATCACGATCTGAGGCACTTAGACCAGATCAAAGAGCTTAAAGCTAGTCTTGCTTAAAATATAGAACTGCTTTTGAGTGTGGCTACTGTCTCGATGTGATAGCTTTGTGGAAAAAGGTCTATTCCTGTAATAGTTTCCAGGCGGTAGCCATTATTTATTAAATGGTTGAGATCTCTTGCCAAAGTTGGTGGTTCACAAGATACATAGACGATCTCTTTTGGAGCTATCTCGACCAGTGAATCGAGGACTTTCTTAGAAGCTCCCGCTCTGGGTGGATCGAGGACTACTAGCTCTGGATTGATTTTTATTTTGGCTCTTCGTTTTGGGTGGGTAAACTGCGAAAGCCATCGCTCGGCAGATAAAGAGCTAAATTCTATGTTCTGCAGCCGATTACTTTTAATGTTTTCAACCGCCCAGCTAGCTGCTTCTTGGTCTACTTCTGTAGCAAGTACCTGTTTATATCGGCCTGCTAAATGGAGTGCAAATAGCCCAACCCCTGCATAAAGGTCTACTGCTATATTACCGCTACGACCGGATAGAACTGTTTCTACCAAAGTTTCCAGAAGGAGACTATTTACTTGGAAAAAGCAGCCAGCACTGTACTTGTATCGCACCTTTCCAACATTTTGCGATATCACTCGATCTGAAAATGGCGAGAGATAGGGTTTTGTAGTTGCTGAGTTATCTCCACTGGCAACTTCGATCTTTGAGTATGGGATTTTGGAAGTGGCAATCTCTTCCTGGTTTGAGCGTAGAGTCTGCAAAGCATTATTGAGGTTAGGGGTAAGAATTGGGCACGAGTCTACATCACAAACCTCGTGAGAGTCAGCTTTGTAGAAACCTATTTGAAGAGGGCTGCTGTTTCTATCAATCTTAAATTGTGCTCTAGATCGGTATCCAAACTCTTGGGAATGCTTTACCTCAATAGGTGAAGGCCAATTTATATGAGCTATTCTAGAGAGTGCATCGCGTATAAAGTCAGCTTTTACAGCTAGTTGAGTTTTATAGTCTATTTGTTGAAGCTGACATCCACCGCATTTTTCAGCATATTGGCAAGGTGGTTTACGTCTTGTGGGTGACGGCTCAACAATCTCTACTATTTCAGCACGAAGGAAGTTACGCTCTATTTCAGTGATCCTGATTTCAACCAAGTCTTCTGGTGCGGCATTTGGAACAAATACTACTCGTTCATTAACTCTTGCAAGACCATTACCACCATATATCAGCTTCTCGATCCTTACTTGACAGATGTCTCCAACGCTAAATGTTTTGTTCATGGGTGCAATCTATCAAGATTTAGCAAAAGTAACAAATAGTTAAAGAGAGCAGGAGTATAGAGGAAGGCCAAATAGTGACTATTTGACCTTTTGTGAAAACACTACTTCTGTTTTTGAAGAGTTTTATAAGTACTGAGTGCTCTGTGAGAGCCAAGGTATTTACCGTTTTCAAAGCTACTTGCAAGAATGTCATCATTTTCATTGAGTAGGATCAGAGAAGGGATGCCTCCTATACCATACTTGATTCTAAGTTCTCTACCATACTTGTGGCCAAACTTGATTGCAGGCCATTGCATCTTTAACTCTTTCATGTAGTTGAGCATTGCATCTTCATCTCTATCTATTGAAACAAATAGGATCTCAAAATCACCATTTTTGAAGTTGTCTTTATAGAACTTAACAAGTTCTGGAGAGAAGGCTCGGCACGGCCCGCACCAATGGGCTGAAAAGTAGACAAAGAGATACTTCTTATTGGAGAGTCTTTCTAAATCAACACTATTATTGTTAGCGTCTACTAGTGCATTGTCTAGGTTATGAGTGTATGAAGAGTGGTTCTTGGTGGTGTCTGCTTCTGCAGAAGCTACAGAAAGAAGAGGGAGGGTTAGTAGAATCATTAAGAGTGAAAGGGCTAATTTTGCAGCAAAGTTAGAAGGTTGGTAACTAGTAGGCATACTTATTCTCCTTTGAGGAACATATTGCTATTTCCTGTCATTTTCAGTAAATCCGAAAACAGATTTGATAGCTTAATTTTTACATGCGTAGAAAACTCTTCAGTAGTGCCAAAAAAGTATTTATTGAAGCAACAGAGCAGAAATAGATCTTCTCTGTTGCTAGTCTGTTAGTTGGCCAGATCTGGATAGATACGTCGATAGTGGGCTGAATTACGGATCACTCCTTGCACATAGAGCCTAGTTTCAGTAATTGGAATGGCTTCAACCCATTCTTCTATGTCATCTGGAAGAGTTTGGAGCCATCTGCTAACACGACCTGGACCGCCATTGTATGCTGCTGCCGCGTACTCAATACGCCCAAACTTGTCGAGCATGTCTGAAAGATAGGTAACACCAAGCCTGATATTGAGTTGTGGATTGTAGAGCTGGTCTGCAGCTATAGAACCAGCTCCTTCTTTTTTTGCTACGAGTTTGCCGGTAGATGGAAGCAACTGCATCAACCCCAATGCATTGGCGCGAGAGCGAGCACGTGGATCAAATACAGACTCTTGGCGTATGAGTCCTGCAACTACGAATGGGTCGAGACCACGTCTCTTCGCTTCTTCTTTGATAGTCTTCTTTTCAATTATTGGAAAGAAGATCTCAAAGACTTCTTGAGAAGTTTCATTGCCTTGATAGGAGAGATAATCAGGGTGGGCACGCTGTAGTGCTTGAACTGCTCTCAAGTTCTCTCCACGAAATTTGTATATCTTGGCTATTTCTAGATTAATTTTGGCCGAAGTAGGAGCTTCTTTGCGTGCTACTTCAAGTTCTGTCAAAGCAAGATCTCCAAGCCTTATTGTCTGCAGTGATGCTGCTCGCACAAAACGTGGTTCAGCCTTTTCTGTAACTGTCTCTGCGAGTGGTTCAGCAGGGCGAATTGCTGCTACTGCCCGTTTGAGAAGGGTATTTGACTTTTCGGCTTGAGTACTACGCTTCACGCGCTTAACTTCGGCCAGCCTCTTTTGGGCTAAATATCCATAGTAACCATATCTGTATCTGATAGGGATAGCCTCGTAGAGTGCTATGGCGCGTTCGTATTCTCCTGCACGTTCAGCATCGCGAGCAGCCCAAAATGCTACTGAGCCGCGCCACTCTGTATCTGGGAAGTTTGCAAGGTGCTCAATAAGTGCTTCTGAGCCAGCAGCATAGTCTTTAGTCTGGTGCACTCGCCAAGCTGCTTTATAAGAGGCTTCATCGGCTTGCTTGCTTTTTGGATAGTCTCTGGTCAGTTGTATACGGTAACGAGAAGCGAGGCTTTCATTACTCTTGTCGTAGTAGTTGACTAGATCACCAAGGAGGTCGGCTCCATATTCGGCTGGTGGATTGAGTGATAGTACTTGTAGAGCTGCTTCAACAAATTGTGGCATCAGTTTCTGTCGCTTATAGCATATGGCCGCAAAATACCTTGAATCGATATAATTTTTAGAATTCTCTTTTGGAACGGCTGTTAAATATCTAATTGCTTCGTTGTACCTGTTGATTCTGTAAAGGCTATATCCATAGCGATAGCTGTTTTTAGCTGTAGTTTCAGGGAAAAGTAGAAGTAGTTTGTTGTAGCTATCAACAGCACGTCCGTGCAAACCTGCTTCAAAGAGTCTATTGGAGCGTTTCTGTAGCAACTGTTGGTCTGGCTCTGGTAGCTTAAAGCCTAACTGTGTGAGTTTAGCTTCGGCTTCTTCGCTCTCTTTGCTTTCAGGTAGTTCGTAGTAGATTTTTTTGTAATGTAGAGTTGCTTTGTCAGACTCGCCAACTTGTTCATAGCTTTTTGCCGTAAGTAAGATAGCCAAAGATTGTTCTTCTTCAACCAACTTTGAAAGGTATTTGATGCTAGCACGAGGCTTATTCTGTTTTAGCAACATTTCACCAACGGCTACTTGAGACTCATCAAAAAAGAGTGAGTCTTGATAAGAATCAACCAGTTGCTGAAATGCCTCTTGTGCACGCTGATACTCTCCTATTTGGCTATAAGCTTTGGCTCTGTAGAAGAGTGCATAGTCTCCTAAACCTGACTCTTTGATAACTTCTTCTTCAAAAAGAGGTGCACTGGTGGAGAAGTCGTTATTGGAATATCGTTGATAGGCTCGAAAGAAACGGGCTAAGGCTTCTACTTTTGTTCCTTTCTGCTCTCTTTCAAGCTGGATAAGCTGTTCTTCTGAAACTTTGCCGCTACTCTGGTCGATGAGTGAGCGTAGCTGTGATAGTGGGCGTTCTCGATCTCTATCACGAGTTCTTTGTGAAACAACAGTCAACGTAGTACCACTTTTCAGTAGAACTGCTGGAATGATGCCAATTGTTGGTATAAAAAAGAGAAGAGACCATCTTAGAGATCTCAAATATTTAATAAGCTG
>JAEUQL010000282.1 GCA_016789295.1 Blastocatellia bacterium
CTTCTTCTATGTTGAACTCATCATCTTGTACTACTTCTTGTTTTAGATTTTCTAACATTTTTATTTTCCTCCTTCTGTTTTACATTTAGATTTGCTTTCAGAGTTTTTACTTAACTACTACTGCATTAGCTTGATTATTACCATCTTATTCTTCAGTAAGAATAATCACAGCCACAG
Organism: Blastocatellia bacterium; assembly: GCA_016789295.1. Taxonomy (GTDB): domain Bacteria; phylum Acidobacteriota; class Blastocatellia; order Chloracidobacteriales; family JADJPF01; genus JAEUQL01. The sequence goes on from JAEUQL010000282.1 coordinate 178, forward strand.
CATTCTTTGAACAAATTTGTTTTTAGTCAAATTGTTCATCAGCTCTTCTAGTACGCCCACAAAACTTACTAATCTCCCTAGAATCTTCATTTTTATCCAAATCACCATTTGCATTAAAGTCACCACCTATCACTGTTGGGGCTATCACTTGTTCTACTTCTTCTATGTTGAACTCATCATCTTGTACTACTTCTTGTTTTAGATTTTCTGACATTTTTATTTTCCTCCTTCTGTTTTACATTTAAGTTTACTTACCCTAAAAGGTTCTTTTATAACCTTATTAAAAATACTTGATAAAACACATAAATACACCACTCAAGAGTGGTAAAACGTTAAAACCATCAACAAACACTCTTTGCTTCAAAAGTTGATAGACTTATTTAAGAGCTTATGTTTTATTTGAAAGAATTAAAGATTGATTTGTAATTTATATATAGCAAAAGCTAAGCTTATTACTATAATTAAAATATTCTAGTGATAAAAGATTGATTATTATTAGATACTTAATTGGAAGCCAGATAGTAGCATATAAATGTTTCTTAGCAAGAAGAAAATCCGGATATTAATACTTGATTTTGGCTAGATAATAGTTACTTTTAGCAACAGGTTCAATGCTGGCATAGCAGTTATTTTAAACTTTAAACTCATTGTTTTTCATCACAATAGTATTTTATGGAGGTTAAAACTTTAGATATGTTTGAATCTACAAACTGGTATAAGGCTCTAACACTGAAAGAAAGAAGTAATAGCATACAACATATTGATAATAAAAGCTTAAGTGAAAATGAAAAAACTGTTGCTGACCGTCGTTTCCAACAATGGAAATCTAAGCCAGCATTTAAGAATGAACTTTTCTTTCAACAGCGCTTAAGTAGTGATAATTTGAATGAAGAAACGTTCTTTTTCTTACTTGGTGAAGGCTTAGAATCCTTAGTTGAAAGGGTTCCTACTCGTCCAAAGTGGTTAGTTGAATTACAAGAAGTTTCTTACACACTAGAAACAGAAGCAGAAAATTCTGATCCTACAAGCTTTGATAAGTTTTTAGCTGCTCTTTCGCCTTTAATTTCCACCAGGCAACAAAAAGTAAATAGAGAAATCTATCGGTTAAAAGCAAAATACCCTAAAACACCTATTGATCAAGATCTCCTACAAACCTTTCTGTTTAAGATAATAAGCCACAAACTTAAGTCTCAAGTAATACTACGCACATTGGTAAGTAAAATGAAGAGTTCACGAGAGAAAGGCTTACTAAAAGGAGATACTCCTCAAGAAAGATTTAAGTTTTTTATCAAAGAAATATGTACTCCACAGAACACTGCAAAACTTTTACAAGAGTTCCCTGTACTTGCCCGTCAAATCCTGATCTACTTAGATAATTGGGTTGAATTCAGCTTTTCTTTTGCTAGCCATCTTTTTGGAGATTGGAATGATGTAGTAGAAACTTTTTTTTCTCAACAAGATGTAGGCTCTATTATTGATTTAAAAAGATTAGGTGATGAACATCGAAAAGGAGCTGTAATAAAAATAGAACTCAGTAATGGTTCAAAAATAATCTATAAACCAAAACCTCTTGGAATAGATGTAAAATTCCAAAAACTACTCCACTGGTTCAATAGCCAAGGCCATCAGCCCGATTTCAAACTCTCTAAGATTCTTGATAAAGGAGATCATGGATGGGTAGAGTTTCTTAGTCCTGCTGCCTGCAGTACTCTTGAAGAGGTGAAGCGTTTTTACAAACGCCAAGGAAATAACTTAGCCCTGCTACATGCATTGGCTGCTAGCGATATGCACTCCGAAAATATTATTGCTAATGGAGAGTATCCTGTAGTAGTTGATTTAGAAATGCTCTTTTGCCAAACAATCCCTCTTAGCCAAGACATAACTGATACAGGAGTTTTAGATAAACTGTCCACTTACAAAACCCTAACATCTTCTGCCCTAAGTGTAGGTTTAATACCCGGTCTTGACTATGGTAATGATAAAGATTACAAAGGTATAGATTTTAGTGCTTTGGGAGGTGAACCAGGCCAACTCTTTCCTGGTGTGCCGACATGGATTAATAAAGAAACTGACGAAATGCAGTTGGTTCACAAGCCCAAAGAGATAAAAACTGGCTTTAATAATCTACCCTATCTAGGTGGAATAATGATGCGAGCTAATAATTTTCTGGACGAAATTCTGGAAGGGTTTAAATTTACATATAGCTTTATACTAAAAAATAAGGACTTATTAATATCAGACAATGGTATTATTAACAACTTTCGTGGAGAGCGTATCCGTATCATCGAACGCCCGACAGGAATCTATGCAGTGTTACTTGAAGAAAGCTATAATCCAAATTTACTACGTAATGCTATAGCCCGTGACTGGTTTTTTGACTATCTATGGATGGATAGAAGACTTTATGAAAGAGAGTTAACAAAGTGGCTCATAGACTCAGAACTAGCAGATCTACAAGATGGGCTTATACCTTATTTCACCACATATACAGACTCTAAAGACCTTTGGAATAGTAAAGGAGAAAAGATCGAGAATGTTTTTCTCTCTACTTCTTTTGATATAGTAATAGAACATATAAACAGTTTTAGTATTCAGGCCATGGAACAACAGTGTTGGTTTATAAAGACTTCTTTTGCAGCAAAGGAAACAAACCAAAAGCAAAAAATAAAATACCTCAAGCTTCAAAATGATATTTTGTTACAACCAGACTATGAACAAAAGCTTTTGGAAAATGCAAAAATAATAGGAGACAAACTACTATCCACTGCAATCTACAATAATGACTATGCTTCGTGGATTACTTTGGATATAGAGAGTAATGGAAAATTTGAATTTACTTCTACTTCAGTTGATCTCTATCACGGTATTTGTGGAGTAACTATCTTTTTGGCTTATCTAGGGTATTTAACAGAAAATAGCACTTATACTACCTTAGCACGTAAAGCAATAAAAATGTTAGACCATGACTTCTGTTATAAGAAACTTGATAAAATAGGAGCCTTTGATGGATTAGGTAGTATAGTTTATGCCCTTTCACACCTATCTACTCTATGGAAAGACCAGAACTTAATTAAAAAAGCGGAAGAGATGGCAAATAAAATATTAGCCTTAGTAAAACAAGATAAATCCTATGACGTTATCTCAGGATCTGCTGGCTCCATACTATCTCTTCTTAGTCTATACAAAGTTTCACCATCAAAGGCTATTCTGAATATTGCTGTAGAGTGTGGAAATCACTTAGTACTAAATGCACAAAAACAGGATAAAGGAGTTGGGTGGGTAACCATAGAAAATAGCCCTCCACTCTCTGGATTTTCTCATGGTGCAGCAGGAATTGCTTATGCACTCTTATACCTTGGAAACTTGACAAACGATTATACTTTTATAGAAACAGCCAACGAAGCAATAGAGTATGAAAGAAGTTTGTTTGTTGAACAAGTAGGTAATTGGTTAGATTTACGAGAAAACAAAAGAGATATTTATACAGCTTGGTGCCACGGAGCACCTGGTATAGGACTCGGACGGCTTCAGTGCCTTGATTTTATTAGCGATGAAACCATCAAAAAAGAAGTGCAGATAGCTACTGAGACTACATTAAAAGAGAGTATATCTATAAATACTTCTTTGTGTTGCGGTGGTCTAGGAAACATAGACTTTTTAATGCAAGCGAGTGAGAAGATTCATCAACCAAAATCAGATCTCATCAAACAAATTGCAAATGCTATTCTTAAAAAAATAGAAGTTGACGGCATAGAATGCCTAACAGTATCACATATGAAAATAGAAATTCCTGGTTTAATGAAAGGGATGGTTGGGGCTGGGTATCAGCTTCTGCGTTTAGCCAAACCAGATCTTGTTCCTTCAGTACTCTGTTTAGCACCACCTGTTTTGTAGACAGTGACACTATAACAGTACTTATAATGTCTGTACGAACTGCTAGGAACTTTGTTCAAAAGATCAACTTAGAGTTATACTGTACCGTTAAATAGAGCCTCAAAATATAGTAAATTTCACGTATTTTCTTGGTTTCTGTTTAATGTCGTATACAAGCCTCAGCAGTTCTGCAGATATTTCGTTTGTGTTTTCTTGAAATCTTGTGTCATAGATGAGAAGACCTGCAGTACCTCTTCTTTTCTCTAGAAACTCAGAAATGTTGCCAACACTTGTACGAAGGCGTTTTACTTCATCTCTAAAGTGGGTATTGGAAGTAAATTTTGCTAGAGAGTTGTTACCTTTTGTAGCTTTTTCCACAATCTTGTCGGTTCGATCAGAAAGAACTTCAATACGCTTTTGTAGTTTCTCTACACGTTCGCGTATCTCTTCATCACGCATAAGTTTTCCGACAGCCCCACCGTCTTTTTGCAGGCTTGCTCGGAGTTTTTCGGCTCCATCCAGAATACGCTTGAGGTTTTCTCTAACACGCTGGTCTTGTTTGAGTCGCCCAAAAGTGCCTTTACGAGTGACCATCAGTTTATCTAATTTGTTGGTTTCTAACATCAGCTCTTCTATTTTTTTGTTAAGCTCATTGGTCTGGAACTTTCCAACATTTCCATGTCTGTCTTCTATATATTTTGATCTCTGTTCTAAAATTTGACGAACACGTTCCATGTTATTTTGAAAGACTTCACTATCATTTACAAGTGTACTGATATTTGGTTCTATATAACTTCCTATGTAATCTCCATCTTTGGTTGGTTCTGCTGATGGGGTTCCAGGAAAGATGTCTATGCTTCTATCTCCTAGTGCTCCTGTGGTAATAAGAGCAGCCTTTGCATCTTTGCGTATGGTTTCACCTGTAGGTTTACCATTAACTTTCTCATCTAGTTCCATTTCTATTTCAAAAACCTCTGCTGCTCCTTTTGAAGATGGAACGCCTAAAAATTTTATATCTCTTACTCTACCTATTTTCACCCCAGCATAGTCTACTTCTGCGCCTGGTTTCAAGCCATCACCAAACGAAAACTTAGCCTTGAGAATAAATGGTTTAGAAAGACCTACAGAAAGAAAATATGCCAGCCCTATTAGAGCAATAATAACTATCATCGAAACTGTCTTTCTTTCGCTCTGTTTCTGGGATTCGTTTATTCTCTTTTTCAGATTTCCTGTTGGAGTGGACATAATTAGAAAAGTCTTATTTTTATAGTCAGATATTTCTTTGGCTCTTTACGAAAATCAGCAAGTAGCTTAACAACTTCTACAGAAACATTATTTGCATTGTTGTAGAGTTCTGGATCTTGAAGCAGTTTTCCAGCAGCTCCTTCACCTCGTTCAAGACGTGCAGAGATCTTATTTAGGTTTGCAAGAGTAG
>JAEUQL010000283.1 GCA_016789295.1 Blastocatellia bacterium
GTAGCTGATAGATTCTAGGATAGAGATGCTTTGGGCTAGCATCGAAATCGCCTGGTCTTGGTAGCCGTGGTAGGATTTCAGCTTTCCTTCGAGACGCGCAAGAAGACCAGAATGGTAGAGGTTAGGGTTGCTGCTCAAAAGATTTTGAGCCTGCTTTGCACACTCTTCGGCTGGTGAAAGATCTAAAAGCGCAAGATAGCACTCACCCAAATGGCTGTAAGTTTCAGCCATATCGACTACACGCCCTATTTTTGACTCGATGGCCAAACAGTGTTCAGCGTGTTTGATAGCTTCTTGGTATTCACTTTTGCTAGCATAAGAGGCACTAAGTGCTAACCATCCTGCTGCTTCAAGTGACTTTGCACCACTTTCAACCGCCAACATTAAACCACGCTTTAAGTTATTTTCAGCTTGGTCGAATTGGCCTTGCAGCGAGTAGAGTTTACCTAGTGTATTTAATACTGCGCTCTCATCTCGCTTGCTCTGTCCACCTTTGAGTAGCCGTATGGCTGATTGAATTGTCGATTCTGCTCTTTCCCAATCTCCTATCAAAAGCAGCGCATCTGCAAGATTGTTGTAAGCAAGGGCAAGAAAATTTTTGTCTTCAACATAGCTCCAGTGCTCAATAGCACGTTCATAATTCTTTACGGCTTTATGTATATTGCCTTCTTCTGTATCAATAAAAGCTAGATTGTTGAGGAGTTTTCCAAAGACTAACCTATCTTGTACTGTAAGCTCTGTAGACTCTTTCTCTAGCAGTTCTAGTCCCATTAAACAATCGTTTTTTGCCTCTTCGCGCCTGCCTTCCATATTGTCTACAAGAGCAAGATTCCAGTAAGTTTGGGCAAGTGAATGTACATCACTAATAGTTCTTTGTGATTCTAGAGCCGAAAGTAGGTAGTCGCGAGAGATTGCATATTCGTCTATCATCCAATATACATAGCCTAACAGAGCATGTGCTGCACCTATGCCTTGCTCATACTTTATGTCAGAGTAGATTCTGAGGCTGTTATTTGCATATGAGATTGCCTTGGGTGGCTCATTGAGCCATCGGTAAAGGCTGGCTAGGCGCAGCCAGACTTGAGCCATGGCTGGCCTGGGGACTTCGCTCTGGGTGCTGCCACTTTCGTACTTCGAGATAGATTTAAGAGCTTCTTGGTAGCGGCCAACGCTTTCGAGTAGTTCTGCAAGCTGGCAGCGTACTTCTACCTCTTGTTCTACTGTTAGACGTTCCGTAATAAGTACTTCGCTGAGTAGAGAAATAGCTCTTTCGCTATCACCGCTTCTGAGTGCCGTGCGCCCAGCAGCCAGTTTTTCAGATAGATCTGTGGTAAGCATTACCAATCGACCTGTGCCCATCTTTTTCCTCGAAAGGGGTTGATTTTAATCGATTCTATAGGACTGCTGGAATTTCAAGTGCAAATTATGCCGACCCACACGCGACTTTTCAACACTTTTCCAACTTCACAACTAACTAGAAGTTTAGTATCAAAGCATACTACTGGTTCTGTTTTTTAGCTCTACAAACTTTCTTGTGTGATAAGATTCAGGCGAAATTTCACTTGTTTTCCTATAAAATAACTTCTTTACTTGCTAGTTCAAACAGAGACAAGACGGATAAAAAATGGCAAAACCTAAAGTAATGATTGTAGATGACGAAGCGAGTTCTCGTCAGGGACTTAGTGAACTTTTGAGAGCGTGGGGATATGAAACATCTGCTGCAGTTGATGGAATGGAAGCTCTTTCATTAGTGCAGCAAGCAAAGCCTGACATTATTATCACTGATGTAATAATGCCAAGGCTGGACGGTTTTGGTCTGCTACGCGAACTGCGCGATATTACAGAAACTGTGGTGATAATACTGACTGGACAGGGAAATATAGAGATGGCCGTCAGAGCTATACAAGAAGAAGGAGCTTTCTACTATTTGGAAAAACCTGTAGATCCAGTCAAACTGAAAGTAGTTCTGTCAAAGGCGGTCGATTACAGCTCGACTAGACGCGAAAACCGTTCTCTGCGCCGTCAGCTCGTTGAGTACGGAGTTTTTGGACGTCTTGTAGGCTCTTCACAAGTAATGCGTGAAGTCTACACCTTGATCGAACAGGTAGCACCAAGCTCTGCTTCAGTACTGGTCACGGGTGAATCTGGAACGGGCAAAGAGATGATTGCTCGTACTATTCACGAACTCAGCCCTCGCAAATCTGCACCTTTTGTTGCAATAAACTGCTCTGCTATTCCAGAAACTCTGATGGAGTCAGAGCTTTTTGGACACGAAAAAGGGAGTTTTACAGGTGCTGCTGAACGCAGAATAGGTTGCTTTGAGCTTGCTCATACTGGAACTCTACTGCTTGATGAGATAGCCGAGATGCCACCGCTACTTCAGGCAAAACTGCTGCGTGTACTTGAAGAAAGGCAGGTGCGTAGGCTTGGAGCGATAAAAGAAGTACCTGTGGATGTTAGGCTTATTGCAGCTACAAATAAAGACCCTATGGAAGCGGTGAGAAAAGGTGAGTTTCGAGAAGACCTACTCTACAGATTGAATGTAATAACTATAAATCTTCCTCCGCTTCGTAACCGTTTAGAGGACATTGCACTGCTGGTGCAGTACTTAATTGACGAGCTTTCGAGAAAACATAACCGACCTGTGAAGCTGATATCACACGAGGCTATGCAGGTTCTGATGCGATATAGTTGGCCAGGTAATGTGCGTGAGCTGAGAAATGTTATTGAACGCGCCGTTATAATTTGTGAAGGTGAACAGATAGAAAAGAGGCATTTACCACCAAACCTCATAGACAAAGAACCAAAACGTAGTAGCGAGATGATAATGCTTCCCATAGGTACTCCTTTGGAAGAAGTAGAGCGGCAAGTGATCCTCAATACTTTGCTTAAGACTGACAATAACAAGACACGAACAGCTGAAATTTTGCAGATTAGCTTGAAGACTTTGCACAACAAGCTTAAAGCATACAAAGAAGCTAAAGAGAGGGTTTAATAGTGCTGCAACAGTAACAGTCTGTTGTTTCTTTCTAGCTTCAAAAGATCTTCGAAGCCATCGATGGAGCCATTGCTGTGATAACACGCCAAACAATGATAGTTCGCCAGCTTGTATTGATTGGTCTGGCAGTAGCATTTCTAACAGTGGGAATGTTATTTACTAACCTTTATTATCTATCAGATCGTCAGTTGCGTGCAGTAGATTCGCAGCTTGCTTTCCAGCAGTATCAGATCTTTACTGCTATTCAAATGTCTGTAAACGAGACTGAAAAAAAGATCTCTTCTGAAAAAGATATAGTGTCGATTGTGAAAAGTAGTCAGTTGGTTCAGACTAGCCTTCGAGACAGCCTTAAAAAGATTGAAAATACAAGATATGCGGTGGTTTTTACTGGATCTGGAGAGCTTGTTTCGGCTGTGAGTGTGGGCAGGATCACGGATGGCTTTAACAGTGATGAGAAGGATTTCAAAAAGCTGTTGGAAGCTTCTCCTGTTACACAAATCTTTATGATGCTTTTTAGCAGATCAAACTACTTTTCATCACTACGAGTTCCAATATTTTCACAAGAAAAAAGTAAAGGAATAGTAGTTGAAATAAGATTGGGTATTCCTGCTTCAACTATTCGTGTAGGATTGAGAAATATAGTTGTAGTAAACTTGTCTTTGATAGTTATAGGTATGTTAGTTGCTACATTGGCTGCTATTAGATCGGCAGATACTTTGACACGTCCGGTTGAAGTACTGGTTGATCAGATAGAGAAACTTGAGCGTGGTGATGATCTAGGTTTTCAGGAAGAAAAGATAACCAATGAGATGCCACAAAGCATTACAAGTAAACTCCAAATGCTCAGCAAACGCCTAGCTGGAGAAAGAACTGAACTAGAAACCACTCGTGGAAGGCTCACACAAATAATTGATAAAATAGAAGAGAGGTTATTACTACTAAATCCAGACAAACGTGTGATGCTGATGAGTCCCAAAGTAGATCATATTCTGGGTGTTGCAGGTATAGATTTATTGGGTGGAATGCTAGAAGATCGTTTGGGTAGAAACCACCCGCTCATTGAACTTGTAAACAAAGTAAGTAAGTCTAAGCGGTCTGCTGAGAATATGATGATCTTTGACCAGAACGATCCTCGTCAAGTTCTTGCCTCTGTGCAGTACATAGAAGACAAAGGAGAACCTATAGGAATGCTTGTAAGTCTTCGAGATTTTGATTCCTTCAAGCAATTTAAGTCACAGCTAGACTATTCCGATAAATTAGCAGCTCTTGGCCGTATAACTTCGGGTGTGGCACACGAAGTAAAGAATCCGCTCAATGCTATGGTGATACACCTTGAAATTCTTCGTGCAAAACTGAATGAACCTAACGCAGATGTCACACCACAAATAGAGATACTCAGCTCTGAGATCAAACGTTTGGATAGAGTAGTTCAAACTTTTCTGAACTTTACAAGACCACTACATATCAACCTTGTTCCTATAGACCTTAATGATCTTGTACATCAAGTAACGCGACTTGCTGCTGCAGAAGCAGCAGCACACAAAGTAGACCTTTGCGAAGACCTTTGTGCTGATTATATAAAGATCAACGGTGATTCTGATCTACTGAAACAGACTTTTCTAAATATTATTATCAACGGCTGTCAAGCAATGCCACAAGGTGGACCTCTGCAAATAAGGACTTCACGTGTTGGAAATTATGCAGAAATAACTATTTCGGATCGAGGTGTGGGCATTCCACCAGAGTTTAGAGATAAGATCTTCAATCTATACTACACAACAAAAGAGAAAGGAAATGGAATAGGACTTGCCCAGGCTTTTCGCGCCGTCCAACTACACAACGGACGTATAGAATTCGATTCTGTTATAGGCGTAGGCACGGTCTTTAAAATTTTACTACCTGAAGTATAAGTGTTTTCACTATTTACATCTTGTTGTTGCAAGGTTGCTACAACTTTTGATAACCTTTACAAAAGCCCAAGCTGCAAGGGGCGTTCATAGTCACGTTATATTTCGCCAATATTGTATGTGTTGTCAGGCTAGATGCCACAAATATCGATGCTTTATAGATATTTAGATTGGAGGGAAGGGATGGAAAAAGAGACTTTTACTCAGCAGCCAGAAGATGCACGCCGGGAAGCAAGAATGAAGGCATTCAATGAAATGACCAAAGAATTGCAGAATAACCTCAGAACCTCTTCTGAAATGAAAAAAGTCGTAGAAGAACAACGAGAGTCTGCAAAAGTTGCCAAAGCAGTCTAAGTTTATCCTCTAACCTGCTCGAAAACTAGACCTCAAAGATCTGCTACAAAGCTTGTGGTAGCTCACTGTAGCAGACTCCACCATACTCCTCGATTTTGGGTATATCCAGGTCGCATAACTTCTAACCCTGTCTTAAAATATCCCAACTTAATTGAAATCCTAAATAGACCAGATTTATATGAGTATTACTGTTGCAAT
>JAEUQL010000284.1 GCA_016789295.1 Blastocatellia bacterium
ACTTACGTCCTATTAGTCTCTTTACTGCAAATACTGTATTCTGTGTGTTGGTAATAGCTTGGCGTTTTGCAATGTTACCTACTAGACGATCACCTTTTTCCGTAAATCCTACAATAGAAGGAGTTGTACGCCCACCTTCCTTGTTTGGTATTATCTGTGCTGCCCCACCTTCCATCACTGCCATACAACAGTTAGTTGTGCCTAAATCTATACCTATAACTTTTCCCATATATTTTTGCGATAAATTGGTTGCGGTAGATTAAAGTGTGTTTCCCGATAACTTTACCAACTGAGAATACTACAGATGACTTTTTAACTCAATCTCAAGATTGTCAACTCTTTAAAATCTCTGTGGAAACGTTTTAAACCTACTAAGAAAGAATAACTATCCGTGTAAAAACTAATAGACAAGCAGCGTTTATGTAGAGATAGAAGTTTGACTGTTTCTGTAGGCTTGTCTCTTCTCGAAATCGTCAAATAGGGCACTAGGATTGAATGCTGCACGTACAAATTACAAGCCTAATACAGCCGTATAGCCAGAATATCGTTTTTCAAGTAATCAATAGGAAAATATTTGAGGAATATATAACCATTCCTGATTTTTGGGTACTGTAGCAAATCCGCTAACACCTAGAGAAAATAGAAGGTTCCAAAACTGCCTATATTCAATGGGTTTGCTACACTACCCTTCTGTTTAATGCGGGTTATTATTTTATGGGTTACACAGTTGGATTGAAGACACATAGCCAAAATAACCACTCTGTTTTCAATAAAATTTCCTTCAACTCTGTAACCCTTATATTTTTTAAAAAGGCTGCAAAAAATTGGTTAGTGGAGCAGCTCTTAAAAAATTTCGACGTGCATGTGCAGTCAAACCTTGGGTAATCCCTGCTGGTCCTGTATCAACAACTCTAAAATTTAAAGGTTTTTCTGTTGTAATAGTTCCTTCGTTATGCACACCAAGGCCAAAATACTGACCATGAATCCCACTTATTGCATCATTAAGGCCAATGTAAGCTTCTATTCTTGCTCTTTCTCTAAAGGCTTCTACTTCTTTTTCTGGAAAAAAACGAGAAGGTTCAAGTTTCTGTATTGCGAGATGTGGCAATCCAAAAATCACTAGGTTGTTAGTTCTCCCATCAAGACCAAGTCTTATAGCATCATACACTCCCAAGCTGTGAGCTTTGATCGTGATATTATTTGGGTCAACATCATAACCTGCTCTACGCAACCTTTCTATGTCTCTTTGAATTGCTTGAACTGCTGACGATCTATGAGTTCCAATCAAAGGCTCTTCATTGTAAGCAACTGCATCTCCAGTATTAATTGGACCTTCACCAGTAGTTAGCCCCGTAATATTGTATTGTACCCTACCATCTGCAAACATAGTTCTTAGAACTCTTGGTGCATCTTCAAGGAGGTAACCATTTGCAAGTTCAATGCTATTGAAAGCTGTGTTTGGATACTTCTGTCTAGTCACTTCATTAGGAACAGGTGAAATCCTTTGATCACTTAACTGATTTCGGGAAAGGATATTACTTACATTCTGACCTGGAAAAGCAGGATCTGGTGGTTTAAGCTTAGGTTTACTAGGAGTGCCTGCAACTAAATTATCTGGGAAATTATCTTCTTCTATTCCTCCAAAAGTAACGTCATCTGATACGTAGCCCGATTCAATAGGAGTTGTTAAACCAGGAGAATTTAAAGCTTCATCAAAAATAGGATTAGGAGAAAGCTTGAAAGGCTCGACCAAGATATTATTACTAGGGGCAAAAGAGAAATTTACTTGATCAATGTTTACTCGGTTTATATCAAAAGGATTAACAGCAGGTTGATTTGTAATTCTATCTTGCTCCAGTTTTTTGTTTATTTCATTCTTCAGTGCAAATCCACTTGTAACTGTATCAATAAGAGCATTTGGTGTTATGCCATTCTCCAGCAAATTTGTGACTGAACCTGCAAAACCAAGATTGGCACTAGTTAGCGGATTACCAGTGACTCCAGCTAGCTGAGATCCTATTCCAAAAGCACCTGTAGCAGTTGGGTTATTAACAAAACTAATGGCGTTATTTGTTATGCTTAGACCCTTCTGTACAGTTGAGAACTGACTAGCTACTGCTGGGCTACTTATAGCTGCAGCAAATCCAAGAGAGTCTGCGCCTACTCCCAATACCTCTTGAAAGTTTACTTTTCCATCTTTTAGGGCTTCGTATGTACCCAAACCAAGATTGGCTCCTGCTAAAAACGGTGCAGCCGCAGGCCCAGCAAAAAGTGATGCTACTCCTATTATTGTCCTTGCTGCTGTTGTCGCTATCTGCCCAAATGTCATTGATGCAGGCTGCATCTTAGCACGTTCGAAGCGTTTTCCATCTGCTGCGTAGATATCGATTATACGATTCAAGGCTATTATTGCTGTTGGTTCTGAACCAGGTGTCTCATATTGAGCCAGAGAGTTACGGACAAAATTATCAAGACCTTCTACTTTATCTCCTGTATGTACCCAAAACTTTCCGGTTGCATTCAACTCTTGTGCGCTGATGGGGTTTGTTTCTGTTTCTGCATCTTTTTTACTTCTATAGAAAGGCCCTGTTCGGCTTGCTTCCAGCCCTTGTGTAAAATAGAGTGGGCCATCTAAATAGATATTGTTTCTATATCCATCTTTTCTTCCACCATCTATCATTATTTTGCCAGTGAAGTCTTTGATGAAAAAATTATCTGATTTGCGTCTGTGCCCATTTATTCTTACCAACTCTCCTGTATCTACAACATCACCTGTCAGGATAGTGTCTTCCACACCTTTCTGTGTACTCTCACCCAATGGCCTCTGCTCAAATGCAACAAACGGCCTTGTTGGTCGAACCTCTTCTGCTGTCTCATTGATAGCTTCTGGTATTTCTGGTGTTTGTGTTGTTACTACCAACACTGTTGTCAACTTAGCTTCGGGGTCGGCACTAGGTTTTCTTGCTTCTGCTTGACCGAATTTCTCAAAGTGCTCTTGTGCACTTGCTATTTCACCTTTGGATATTGCTTGTGCAATTTCTGGATATTGTGATAGGTAATACTTCTCGTCAAACATCACTGGTGTTCCTAGACGACCTTCTTTTGCTCCGTGTAGCACATAATGTTCTAGCCCAGACTTAAGCCTTCCTTCCTGTACAGCTTGCTTCACTTCTGGATTGAACTTCAGATAGGTCTGCTCATTGAAGTTAGTTATTACTGGTAAACCCGCTCGGTTTTCCAAATAACCTTTATTCATATAATGTTGCAGCCCATTCTTATACTTGCCACTGCTCACATCTGCTGCCACATCTGGATTTGCTCTCAGATATAACTCTTCTGAAAAGACTTGCATTGCTCCTGGACGGTTCTCTGCCCAACCATATTTCAGATAGTGTTGTTCTGCATTTGACACTACTCCTGGATTTTTTGACAGATATAGTCCATCAAATTGAGTAAACACTTCTGCTGGCGTGTTCTTTATGACTTGTCCTATGTTTTCAACATACACGCGAGCACCGTTGTCTACTTTTTCGTAGTATGTTCCTTGTCCATCGGTTTGAGCATCTTTCCATGCTCCTCTCAACACTAATTGATTGTTATCTTTATCTCCATTTACCTTAATGATTCCTGAAAAGTCCTCTTTAACAGTGAAAACATCGTCTCCTTTTCCTCCGTGAAATGTTGCTATCCCACTTTCTGCTTTCACATTTCCTGAGAAAGTGAATTGGTCATTTCCTTTGTTTCCATTTACCATACTGTTCAAGCTGTTTTTTATAGTGGTGTTACGTATATCAAATAGATCTTGTCCCTTTCCTCCATATACCGAACCGCTTTGCAGATTTCCAGTCATATGGAGACTATCATCTCCTTTATTTGCAGTAACACTTCCAGCTATGTCATTAGACAGCTTTATTGTGTCGTTTCCTTGAGAACCGTTTTTAACAATGTCAAAGTTGACATTTGCAGAACTTGAATATTCTATTCTTGACATAATTTTATCTCCTTCGGGATTAATTTGTGGCTCTTATTTTAGTTTTATGTTTAGCCACTATTTATTAAGTATATTTTAGTTATTTTTGACAAAGACCTACCTTTGAGTTCGTCATCTTTATTTAACAAGATTATTAACCCTTGTTTTCTCTTTATTTGTTACTTTAGCTATTACTTACCCCAAAAGACCTTTAAGAATAGTAAGCAATCTAAGTAATAGATAGTTACTTTCTGGATCTTTTGGTTGCATCAAAGAGTTGATGATAGTTTTTCGTTATTTTGAAGATTAACTTGATAAGACAACAATGACTCTATCCATTATTTGTATAATCTGTAACTAGCTATTACAACTTCAAGCAAACTTATAGCACAGCTTTACACAAACTTGTTGGTGTTTATCGACATTGTTTTGTTGATATTTTTTGGAAAGGCTAAGCGATAGAAGAAAACCACGAGGCTATAGTTGAGATATGACAGTAGACAAAGCTTTCATAGCATTAGATATATTTATATTTGCAATAAAAGTTCTGTAAACTCTTTTGATCCTCTAGTTGTGCAAAGTATTTTGTCAGTTTTTCTTTGCTCAAAACTTCTTCTTATCTTACACCCTACCTTGTATTTGAAAAAAACTGTTTCATCTTAAATAAACTCTTCCACCTTAAATAGACTGTTTTATGCTTTGTAAATTTTACATACATCTTATCTGCTCACTTCATTTAAAAGTTGCTTAAAGTTGCTTTCTGATTCCGATATTATTTTATAAATCTTTTAAAAATAAGAAAAATCTATTCTATTACCTCTGTTAATCTACAAAATAATAAGCTAGCCATAAAACAAGTTATCTCTTTTATTTAAGCAGAGTTAGACTAGTTGTGTTTTATTACTAGCTACTAGTTAGTAGTTGATAAATTCGTGTACTATTAAATGTCAATATACTTAATTACACAAAGCACTGCATATAGCCTGAATTAATTTACAACTGCTACTATTCATCGTTATGTACCTCTACACTATACTTGTACACACACTTGCAGCATATATCCAGGTAAAAGACATACAGCAAATTATCATTATCTACCGTATGTAGTCCATAATCTACTTATCCAACTTTGGAAACTTTAGAAGCAGTCTGTGTTAATGACAATACCTCCACACATCTCTTCTGAAGCGCGTGGGGTGTTGGCTCTCTCTACAAATTTTACAGGCACAGCAGGAATTCTGTTGTCAGCAACAAGTCTATAAAACTTCACAAAATCGGTATCTCTGCTATTGACTCCAATACGACAATCATTGTCTATCTCTATTTTTATATCCTTACGAAGATCTAATTCTATGTTTACAAAGCCGACTTTACGAGTCGATTCAAATTTCTTTCTCCTGATAACTGCTTGAATTCTTGCGTTAAGTTCCGACAGGTGAAAGGGCTTTGTCAAATAGTCATCCGCTC
>JAEUQL010000285.1 GCA_016789295.1 Blastocatellia bacterium
CAACTACAGCATTATTAGTTATCAATGGATGTTTGGCGAGTACTGTTTCAACCTCTCCTATTTCAATTCGAAAGCCACGAATTTTTACTTGATGATCGAGCCTGCCAAGAAAGTCTATTTCACCATCCTCACGCCAACGGGCTAGATCTCCAGTGCGGTAAAGCAGAGTACCAAGCTTAAACGGATTGTCAACAAACTTTTCTTTAGTAAGCTCTGGGCGTTTCCAGTAACCTTCTGCTAGACCATCACCTGCTATACATAGTTCACCTGCCACACCTATTGGTACTAGATTCATATTCTTGTCAACAATGTGAATCTCTGTATTAGCAATAGGGTATCCAATAGTTACTGGTTTGTTGGGAAAAACACGGCTGACAGTTGACCATACTGTCGTCTCTGTTGGTCCAAACATATTCCATACTTCACCACCATCTGCTACAAGCAGGTCTTTCAGTTGTGTTGGAAGTGCTTCCCCACCACAAAGGATCTTTATCTTTCTTTCGTTGCGCCAACCAGAATGAAAGAGCATAGTCCAGGTTGCTGGAGTAGCTTGCATGATGGTTGGTCGAACACGTTCAATTTCAAGTCTCAGCAGGTCAGGGTTTTTTGCCTTCTCACTAGCACATATAACAGATTCTCCACCTTGTAAAAGTGGAAGTAGAAGCTCCAAAACTGCAATATCAAAGCAATAAGTAGTGACAGCTAGAATTCTATCTTCAGATGTAAAACCTGGTTCCACACTCATGGAATAAAGAAAGTTACAAAGTGCTTGATGACCGATCATTACACCTTTTGGCTTTCCAGTACTACCAGAGGTATAAATAACGTAAGCAAGTTTTGCTTTGCTACTATCGGCTATCTCTTCATTACTCAAACTACAAACAGAGATTTTACTCCAATCTTGATCAATCAAAACTACTGGTATGGTCTGTTGAGAGTCAGCAAACAATACGTGCTCTGTTGATTTTTGGGCTATGACAGCAGAGACTTCAGCATCTGCCATCATATAATCGAGTCTTTCGCTTGGGTATTCTGGATCGAGCGGTACATAAGCAGCACCCGCTCTCATCACTGCTAGCATCCCAACGACCATATGTGTAGACCGTTCCACACAAATGGCTACTCTGCTACCCCTCACTACTCCCAAAGAACGTAGATATGCAGCCAGTGAATTGCTCCGCTCCTCCAATTCCCTGTATGTCATCCTTTCACTGTTGAACGACACCGCTATTTTATCTGCAGTTTTTGCAGCTTGTTCAGAGATTAAGTCATGTACAAGCTTAGTGCTAGGATAGTCTTTCTGTTTGCTATTCCACAGAGCTAAAGTATCTTTTTCTTGTCTAGTAATAAGATCATAGTCTTTTAGAGGTCGGCTTGGATTTTTGGCAACGTCTTTAGTAAGCTCTACTAAATGACCTATCATAAGTTCAATGCGGCTATCTGTAAAAAGCTCTGGGTTATATTTCAAACTGAGAAGAAATTCAGAGTCTTGACGATATACCTCCAAAGCCAAATCATATTCGCCTTCTTGATGAACCAAGTCTAAAAATTCAACTTGTAGATCCTTCTTTGTTAAGTCTCCTATCAAATTAATTTCTGAAGGTTGGAGGTAATTCTGATAGTAATAGCCGACTTGAAAGATTGGCGACTGTGAAAGATCTCTTCCCACACCAAGGTTTCTAACAAGTGCTGGAAATGGATAGTCTGCATGGTCAAGCCCATCTAACAGGCTGAGTTGTACGGTGTTGGCCAGATCTACAAATGGCTGCTCCTCTTGCAGTTGTGTGCGCAGGGCTATCATATTGATGAAATACCCAATCCGATCTGTAAACTCTGTTCCCCATCTAGTCATCACAGGAATACCTATGATTATGTCTTCTTGTCTCGTGTAGCGATGTAACAGAGTTTTGAAGAGAGTAAGAAATATAGTTGATGGATTTAGGTAGCTATGTTTTGTTAATATGTCGATTGCCTCTGATATATCACGCTTTAAGCAGTATCTAAAAGTCTTACCAGCAAAACTACGTTCAGCCGGTCGTGGGAAGTCGAGTGGTAGTTCCAGTACAGGTAGTTCACCAGAAAGGACTTCTTTCCAATATTGAAGATGTGTTTCACCTTCTTGCGAAGTCAACATCTTTTTTTCTAACTTTGGAAACTCTTCAAGCATTGCCCAACGATCAACAGTCTCAACCTCAACCTCTGAACCCAAAGAAGAAACAAAAGTTTTTATAAATGCAGCAATAGAAGCTCCATCAAACAGTATGTGGTGAAGTACATAGAGCACCACAACTTCATCTGCACTTCTTCTGTAGACGCGAAGACGAATAAGCAGACTGTTTTCTATCTCAAAAGGTTCTTTTAAAAACGCTCGTAACTGTTCAACTAGATCGACATCACTCAAACCAGTGGCATCCTGTTCTAAATTTTCAAATAACGGCTCTGAGACAGGATAGAGAAATGGATGTCCATCTACTGAAACTATTTGTGCACCAAGTATTGGATGCTCTCTAAGTAGTCTAAGAGAAACCTTTATAAAATCCTTTTGTTCTAACAAACCTTTTATACTAAAACATATAGGAAGGTTATATGCAGAAGAGTTAGGAGCACTTTTTTGTAATGCCCACAAACCTGCTTGCCCTTCTGACAATGGAATAAGTTTTTTATCTTCTATTCTTGTGTGCATACTAGAACCTACTGCCTGCAGCTTTAGTGAGATGCTCATCGGAGTGATGAGTGGAAGTTTCTGTTAAATTTTTGGCTAAATATGATGAAAGGAGATCTACTGTTCTGTACTGCAGAAAATCACGATTCTTTATCTTTACCTGAAACTGAGATTCTATTTTTCTAGCCAAACGTGAAAGCGTTAGTGAATCGGCACCTAGTTCAACAAAACTCCTATTCCAATCAATTGACTCGTTTTGTAAGGCTAAGAGTTCAGAAAGAGTGGCTGCAACTGCTCTACCTATCTGTATATTCAAACTCTCAACTCTTTCTTCTGATGTTTCTGCTACTTCTACTGCATTAAATTGCAAATAGTCTTCAGGCTTTCTCAACCAGTAGCGTTTACGATCAAATGTGTAAGTTGGCAAAGGTAAAATCTGTGGTGCACCTTCAATGTAGTAGCTCTGCCACTCTACTACTTCACCCCTTGCCCAAGCTTGAGCAAGACGATGGAACTCTCTATTCTCTTCACCACTGTCTTGCAAGTCTGTGGGCAGTAGAGTGGAGAAGATATTTTTAGAATCTATTTTCTGTCCATCTAACAATTTTTCAACTTTTTCTAATTCATTCAGCAGCTCCAAGTAGTTATGTGCAACAACCGAAACCCTATGTTCCATTTCTTCTCTACCAACTTGCAATGTGTAGGCAATGTCACTCAATGGTAAGTCTTTCTGTTTTTCTAAGAAATCCTTATATTTTCTGATGAGTAAGAGCAGACTATTGCGTTTATGAGCTGAAAACGTAAAGACAGGTGGAAAAACTATTCTCTTTCTCTCTTTGGGAAAACTGTACTCTTCAATGATGAGGTGGCAGTTGGTGCCACCTGCTCCAAAAGTGTTTATAGAAACTCTCCTTGGCAGTTTCAGTGGGTCATGCTTTGAATTTTTTACTGGTTGTTTCCAATCTGAAAGAGTTTCTACCAAATAGAATGGACTGTCTTCAAACGATATGCTTGGGTTTATAGGCTCTGTTTTGATAGAAGGAACTAGCTTTTGATGATGTAGTTGTAGTACTACTTTTGCTAATTGTGCAAGCCCTGATGAAGCTTCTGCATGTCCAATATTTGCTTTTACTGAACCAACTGGGCATCTAAAGCCTACCGCAGAAAAAACCTCTTTTAGAGTAGCAAACTCCGTACTATCTGAATTCATAGAACCACTGGCAGAAGATTCTATGTAGCTAATAGTCTCTGGAGCTATGCCTGACTTTGCAAAGTGCTCCTGCAAGAGTGAAACCTGGCTACTCAGTTCAGGGACTGAAAAACCTTCACTGCGCCCTTTGTGTTTGACACTTGTAGATTTGATAAGAGCGAGGATGTTGTCACCATCTGCTTCCGCTCTAGCAAGAGGTTTTAACAACACTGCTGCAACAACTTCTGAAGGTATAAAACCATCTCCTGCGGCAAAACTTCTTTTATCTTTATCACTAGATAACATTTGTACTTGACTAAGAGCTACATACTTATAAGGATGTATTGAGAGATTTGCAGCCCCAACTATTGCCATTTTACAATTTCCGTATCTGAGGCTGTGGCAAGCTACATCAATTGCTGTTGATGCTGAAGAACACATAGTATCAAGAGCAATGCTTGGTCCATTTAAATTGAAGAAATAAGATATTCTATTGGCAATAGATCCATAGGATGAAAGTGCAACCATTGCTTTCTTTGAAATTTCTGCGTCAAAAGCATGATATTGCTGGTACATGCTTCCAATAAAAACACCTACTTGACTGTCTAATTGTTGTTTAATTCGCTTTCGAGTATATCCAGAACGTTCTAAAGTCTCCCAGACAACTTCTAACATTTTACGTTCTTGTGGATCTATCATCTCTGCATCGCGTGGAGATATGTTAAAGAAGAGAGGATCAAACCCTTCTACGTCTTCAATAAAACCACCCCATCTACAATAGGTTTTGCCTGAAGCTTCTTTGTCTGCAGAGTAATAAGCCTCATTATTCCATCGGTCTTTGGGAATTTCTGAGATAGAATCTTGTCCACTCGACAAATTAAGCCAAAACTGATCAATGTCAGAAGCCATTGGGAAATGACCATTGATACCTACAATGGCAATATCATCTGCAGTGTTGTTATTAGTTTCTCTAATATCTCTATTTTCGACGACCTTATCATCTTCTGTAAGAGTAATATCTAGCTCTTTGCTAGCTCTACTTTGATAGTTAAAAAGTCTACGTTTAGCCTCTTCAGCATCTATTTTTCCAGATTGTAAATCGATAAACACTTGCTTTGCATCCATTGATCTAGCTCCGTTTCACAAATAGATTACCTACCAAATTTCTGTACTATTCTCTGCTTCACTTCTGGTTCGTGAATTGTCTGTCTATGCATTGCTACTTCACGCTCGATGAAACTATCAAGTTTTGACTTGATATCAAATGCCAAATGTTCTTTCAAAGTGACCAATGCTATGCGAGGCTTATCAGCTAATTCTTGTGCAAGCATCATTGCATGTGGAACCACATCTTTACGTGGTAACACAGCAAATGGGATACCTCGCTGTTGCAGCTCTGCCCCGCGAAAATTAGCAGCAGTTAGTAACATTTCTTGTGCAAGAGACAAGCCTAGCTTTTCAGGCAGTATGCAAGTAGCACCCATCCCAGGAGTGAAGCCGTATTTCATAAAGTTGGTGGTATATATACTTTCACGAGATAGGACAACAATATCGGCAAATAGTCCCATAA
>JAEUQL010000286.1 GCA_016789295.1 Blastocatellia bacterium
AGGAAGTCATAGAAATGACCCAGGCCACAGGCAACATCGAGAACAGAAGTTGCTTCCAGAGGTGCAACAGAAGCGAGTATTTCAAACCTCTGATACTGTGACTCTTTACCGTTGTAATCTACTCCTTGTGCAGAATCGCCGTGTTTGTCGAGGCAGTTTTCGAAGTACTCAATAACACTCTGCTTTAACCGCTCCATAGATCAACCTTTCGCTGCTATCTTTAGCTTTTCTTTGATGCTTGTATAGACTTCGCTTATTACATAATAAGGCCGTCCCTTCATCTCGCGGTGTATCCTTGCTACATACTCTCCAATTATTCCTAAGAAAAGAAGCTGTATTCCTGCAAGAAAAGTTATTCCAACGAAGATGGAAGCATAACCAGGAACATCGATTATTCCAACAATTTTTTGAATAGCCATATACAGCCCAACTAGGATGGAGAGTAGTGCTAGAACGGAACCCATAATACTTGCTGCACGAAGTGGAAAATCAGAAAACCCTACTAGCATATCTAAAGTTAGGTATATAAGCTTCCAGGTAGTGTATTTAGATTCACCAGCATTACGGCTATCGTGGCGCACTGCCACACCAGCATGACTAAATCCCAGCCAGAGCATCATTATGGAGGTATCATACTGCTGTTCGCGTATAGAGTTGAGGGCTGCAACTACTTTGTGGCTAATAATTCTAAAGCCACTAATCATATCGTCTGGGATCTTCACTCCCAAAAGCTTTTCGATCAGCCACATCACGAAATTTGACCCTGATTTCCTCCACCCAACATCTACTCTATTTGCTCTTATACCATAGACAACATCTATTCCTTCGCAAAATTTCTCATAAAGCTTTGTGATCTCTTCTGGAGGATTCTGCAGGTCGGCATCTATCAAGACTACAGCTCTACCTTTTGCTGTGTGTAGACCAGCAGTAATTGCTGGATGTTGGCCAAAATTGCGTGTCAACTTGATAGCTATAACGTGTGGATCTTGTGAGGCAAACTCTTGCAGAAGCGTAATACTTGCATCGCTGCTTCCATCGTCTATGAAGATGATCTCATAGTTCTTTCCAATTCCAGTTAACGTTTTGGTTAGCCTCTGGTAGAGTTCTTGCAGGTTAGGCTCTTCGTTATAGACAGGAACTATTATCGAGATCTCAAGCTGTCTTTCCATAGTTTTCTTAAGAGACCCCAGAGTAATTTTTAGAAACGACACTCTTTACTGTTGCTATCACATAGTCAACTTCTTCATCAGTCAATCTGTTATAGAGCGGTAGTGTAATAGTACTGTTTCCAATTCTTTCAGCTTCGGGAAATCTTCCTGGCTCGAAGTTATATGTCTCTTTGTAATAGCTCAAAAGATGCACTGCTCTGTAGTTTACAGCAACACTTACACCACGCGATGCAATCTCGCTCATAAATTGGTCACGAAGTTGCGGATCGACCCATATAGTAAAGAGGTGGCGTGCACTTTTTGTGCCAGCCAGAACTTTGGGAAAATCTATGCCTTCTACCTCTTTGAATGCTGCTTCATATTTTTGGCATATCTTTTCACGTTGAGCAAGCCTATCATTAGCAAGTTCTAACTGAGGGGTAAGCATTGCTGCTTGTATGTTATTTAAGTTGTATTTCCAACCAAGCAGTTCCATATCCCAATGTTTGTATTGCCCGTGATAGCGGTCTGCTGCAGATCTACTCATCCCGTGAAGTGCAAGTTTGCGTAGTTTTTCGGCCATATCTGATGAATTAACCCCAACTGCACCACCTTCCCCACAGGTAATACTCTTAGTAGCATAGAAACTGAAGCAGGCTGCATCTCCCAATTGACCTGGGTGGAAGCCATCGCGTATTCCTTCTAGGCAGTGTGCAGCATCTTCAATGATCTTCAGGTTATACTTGTTGGCAAGAGTGCGTAGAGCCAACATGTCACACATATGGCCATAAAGGTGTACAGGCATAATGGCTTTGGTCTTTTCGGTAATAGCTGCTTCTACTCTGTTTACATCTAGATTGCCTGTTTCTGGTTCTACATCAACAAATACTGGTGTTGCACCAGCGTGAAGAATAGAATTTGCTGTTGCTATAAACGTCATTGGAGTTGTAATCACTTCATCACCAGGGCCAATATCTAAGGCAAGAAGTGATAGGTGGAGGGCTGCTGTACAACTCATCAAAGCTACAGAACGCTCTACTTGGAGATATTGAGCAAGCTTCTGCTCAAACTCATAGACTATATCTCCAGTGGTTAAGAATATAGAATCAAGAGCTTTTACTACACGCTCTTTCTCGACTTCTCCGATGTTATGGCGATAAAATTCTACTTTCATCAGCTTCTTGAAACCAGATATACACCGGTGCAGATGGTAACAACTCCGATGATGCGTATGGGTTTGAGGGGTTCATTAAAAAAAAGTGCTGACAGTATCAATACAAGTACAAATCCAAGACTTGTAAATGGATAGGCAAAGCTCAGTTCGAGTCTTGAAACTGCAGCAATCCAAGCTAGTGAAGCAACAAAAGCAAGGCCAAATCCTGCTATAACGTATAGATTGAGGAGGGCTTTGATGAGAAAAATAGCTCCATCCTGAAAATTGCCAGGCATCTGACCAAGGCTGTTGGTTGCGTGCTTGAGCATCAACTGTCCTGCCACGGTGCAGACTACACAGATAAGTATAGATATATAGGCCATCAGTAGTATTCAACCTCACCAGTTCGTGTCTTTATGGGAACGTGTTTCATCCAAAGAAGCTTTCGCCACCAGCTTTCGTTCTCTCTGTACCATTCTATAGTTTTTGCAAGTCCTTCTTCAAAGTTTATTGTGGGCTTCCAACCCAACACTTTCTTGATCTTTTCAGATGAGCATATATGGTGTTGGACTTGGCCAGGTCTATCGCCTATGTAACTGATAAGCTCTGCTGGCTTGTCGAGTATGTCGAGTATCTTTTCTGCTACTGCCAGAACGTCTGGATCTTGACCTGTTCCTACATTAAAAACTTCACCTTTAACTTTCTGAATGTCAGCGTGCAGTATACGGTCTATAGCATCACAAGTATCGGTTACATAGGTCCAATCACGTCGGCTTGTTCCATCTCCATGAACAGTCAATGTTTGATCCAGTAGTGCGCTTGTAATGAAGCGTGGGATGACTTTTTCAAGATGCTGGCAAGGCCCATACTGATTGAATGGCCTAACAATCACGGCTGGAAGGTTATATGTTGCCCAGTATGAATAGACTAGTCTATCTGCGCCAGCTTTCGCACTTGCGTAGGGTGTCATTGGGTTGAGAGGGTGGTCTTCGTCCATAGGTGAGCAGACGGCAGTTCCGTAGACCTCTGATGTAGATATATGTATAAGTCTTTCTACACGAGGGTGTTCAAGAACTGCGCTAGCAATTGTCTGTGTTCCTAGAACGTCTGTCTCAAAAAATATGCGGTCATCAAAGATAGAGCGTGCTACGTGGGACTCAGCAGCGAAATGGACAACGGCATCAGACTTGCGAACCAGCATATCGACCAGTCCAGCATTGTTGACATTTCCATACCAGAACTCAAAGCGTGGACTCTCTTTTATCTGGTTTGGGATATTTTCAGGGTTTCCAGCATATGTGAGCAGGTCAAGGACAATTAAATGGTAATCTGGATATTTGTTAAATATGTGGCGTACAAAGTTACTTCCTATAAAACCCGCGCCACCTGTAATTAGTATAGTCTTCAAGATCTAAACCTCGTCAATTTTTACCCTGCCCGTAAGTATGGGCAGACTTTCTAAACCATGATTAAAAAGTAGGTCGATTACAGACATATAAGGGATAAACTCACCATGAAGTTGTCTATATCGAGGGTGTGCATACTCGTGATACTCAACAGTTATGCCTGCTTCGCTAAACAACTTCTCATCGAGATAACTTTGGGCAGCCTTTCCGGTCAAGTAATCTGTAGCAGCAAGTTTTTTGCATATAGAGATAAGTCGCTCACTACTTCGTCCTTCAGCATTCAGTGTAGAAGCAAGAACCAGAGGTGTAGTGATGCCAAGCCATTGCGCACACTCTTTTATAAGCTGCAGATCGAGTTCTAAAAGTAGCTTTGGAGAGCTATTTAGCAACGACTCAAGCTGCGGAAAATATTCTTCAAAAAAGGGTGCTTGCTTGTAATAGGTACTTATTGCCCCTAGATGTTTTCTTGTCCATTTCTGGCTGTAGTCTATCTCTGCATCTTTGATCAACTGATCGAATTTCCCGTGGTTTTTAACCGGCACGCTCAACCAGTGCTCTCCACTGTGAGCCTTTATGCGGTTTCTACTGCGCCAATCACGACGTGTATACTGCACATCATCATAGACGACAAAAATGTCTGCACGGTGAAGCTGGTCAAAAAATCCTAGCCAGGGAATATATCCGGGCTGCAGTATTACAATCCGCATCTACTCGAAAGCTCTTTTCTATGCTTCTTATTTACTGAAGAAAGTTTAAAGAAGACGAATGGTATAGTATCTCTTCTTATAAGACAAGAGTGAGATATGGGTCAAGTTTCCAGTCTTTATAAAAACACAAGATTTATGACACCCTCAGTTGCTACCTCACAAGACAATTTTGATGCTGTTGAACACCTTTTTTTTAGTTGTTATCAATATATATAATGAGGGGCTTATATTACCTTATAGATTATTTTGAAAACTGCTCGGTATCAGTTTAATCAACAGTGATATAGAGCAACTTTTAATAGATAGTAGAGCCACTCATTTTTTGCTTGGAGTGCGTTCAGAGACAACAGTTGCAAAGATCTCTTCCAGAGACATTGCTACTACTTCTGGTTCTGTCAGTCCTTCCAGCATTCGGAGCCTATCAAATCTCTTATCATCAAAGTCGGAAACTACAGCTTCTATTCCCCAATGGCCAACTGTAATGTCAAGTGCTGACATAGGCTCAAGTTCACCGGTGTAGTTGTGAGCTACTTGTCCCCCACGGCCTGTATAACGTATGCGACGAAACTTACTTTTGAGTACTTCCATCTCTTCGTTGACCATCAGAGAGCCGTTTTTGAGTATGCCAACGTGACTGGCTATATTCTCTATTCCGGGCAGGTCATGGGTAGTGATAAGTATAGTAATTCCGTTGTCAGCAAGCTCTCCAATAACTTCCTCGAAAAATTCTCGCCTTGCAACTACGTCTAGGCCGAGAGTTGGATCGTCGAGCACGAGCAGATCTGGAGAGTGGCCAAGGGCTAGTGCAAGCATCACCTGACATTTTTGACCTTTTGAGAGTTGACCAAAGCGTGTCTTTGTAGCAATTGAAAACTTTTGGAGTCGAGATTGAACATTCTTGTTGTCCCAGTTTTTGTAAAGCTTTGAACAGAAATTGACCAGCTCTTCTGTAGTCATATCGGGAGGGGCATTTGGCTCTTCTGGTACAACACC
>JAEUQL010000287.1 GCA_016789295.1 Blastocatellia bacterium
AGGACTTTTTCTAAAGTACCAAAAGGAGAACTATCAGGTCTACTTTGCCATTGAACCCAATCTTGAAGTAATCCATTGATAAAGGCGGTTTTTCGACCTCCAACTTCTATATCGCAGCCATTCCAAACTTCATCTCTTGTAAAAACAAACGGAAGAGGAGTTGAATCGCTTTCTCCTAGTTGAAAATATTCTTTGGCAGGATCCCAGACAGCAAAAGAGCCATCCACTTTCGCATATACCAATAAGCCAGGAATGGTAGGTCGTTTCTTAGGTGGTTTCCAACTTTGAGTTTGCCAGTCATAAGATACTTTTATTTTTTCGGAATCAGAATCTCCTGAAATTTGAAATCCTATGGTAGGTTCATTTTTCTTAGTATTTGTCATTGGATATGCTTGCAAACCAGCCCACTTTCCAGTCAAAGCCCACCAAGCACAATCAAGTAGGAAAGTTTTTCCTAGTCCGTTATCTCCAGTAATTAAAGTAAGCCTTTCTCCTGGCTGAAAAACTATATTCTTTGCTGGTCCTACTCCTTGAATTTCTAAAAGACCCAGTGTTCCGCCTTCTTCTGGAGTTGAGTCAGGAGCTTTACCAATAATCGACTGCAAATCTCTTAAAGATATCTTCTCATCCTGAAATGGTTCCTTTAACAAATTACTTTGTGGAATAGAAGTCTCGAAAAGACGTTCCTCCTCACGCGAAATAGAAAACTCCTTTAAAAAAGTTTTAACTATATCTTGAGCAGTTGTACCAGCCTCCCAATTTCGTTCTCTATAAAACCAAACTGCTACATGAAAAGTTGGAATTAATTCTATCTTTGGCTGATTTTTTATAGACTCATTTAAGTGCTTATGTAGTATCTCAACATAGTCTTGATGCCATCCCCACATATCAGTATGTTTGGGATGTATGAAAGCCTTAGCTAGGTCTCCTCTTGTTCTTGTACTTTGACATCCTGAACTGGCATATCTTGGCGAGAGCCATCATTTAACTGATCTAAAGACCTGGTAGAAATATTGCGAATCTTGCTCTGGCTTAAAGTATTCTTCAAGAAACTTTGTCTCTTCTGCACTAATGGGATATGAAATCTTGTTTCCTACAGGCAAGGATGCTTTTTTGCAGACTAAGAAAGTGATTCCATAGAAAGGATGAAGTTTCTTTAGACATTCAAGAGATTTTCTTATTTGCTCTGCTTTAAGAAACATAGAACCCTCAGAGAATAGATAGAGTATTAACCATGTAGTTACAAAAATCAGGATTTAAGTCTATTCCAGTTGCAGATCTTCCTGATTGTAGTGCTACTCTAAGAGTAGTTCCACCTCCAGCAAATGGATCTAGAACAATTCCATTCTTTGGACATCCAATATTTAGGCATCTCTGGACTAATTGATCAGGGAATGGTGCAGTATCAATACCATTAGTTGGTTTAGGACGTGCAGCAATAGTCCACACATCTTCAACATCTTCTGTTTCGAGGTTTGACCTATCAAAGTAGTAGCGTCTGTTTTTAGTAAACATAAAGACGTACTCATAGCTACGTCGAGGTCTATCTTTAACAGATTCAGGAAGGCAGTGTTCTCGATGCCAAACTATTGGACTACGTAAAACCCAACCTCGCAATGTCATCTCAATAGCAACTCGCCAAGGAATTCCAATGATGGTCTTAGGTTTTAGTCCAATTCCTAAACCACCACTTTTATCTACTTCTCTTAAACCAAATCGGCGTTTACTACTCTTGAGATCTTTACCATGAGATTTCCCTTTTCCTGAGTAGTAAGTATCTCCTAAGTTTAGAAAAAGTACACCATCATCTTTCAATACTCTTTTCACTTCGTCCATAACAGAAATTATCGCATGGATGTAGCCTTCAACAGTTTTTTCTTGTCCAATTTGTTCTTGCACTCCATAGTCTCGTAACCAGTAATATGGAGGGGATGTAATTACACAATTAAAGCTATTATTTGGCAAGTCCAAAAGGACTGAATGAGCATTTCCTTGAAAAACATTCCAGGAAACTCCACTTTTAGTGATTCCAGTCCAATTACTTAGCCAGTGCATAGGGGCGCAACTCTAAACTAGCCTGATTAGTATAGTCAAGTTAGCTTTGTAAGTTAACGTAAAATGGAAAAATTTGGGGCAGTCTGACAGAATAGATGTAACTACTAAACAGGTCCTATTAACTATCATATTTTGTTCCAGGGTCTTCAACAAAACTAACAAACCCTGCTGCTACAAGCATACAGACTCCTCCAAGCATTACTACGTAGAGAGGGTTATTACCAAAAGCATATTTGACAAGTGGCTGAAAAGTTAGTGAGGCTATGATTTCTGGAATCACTATAAAGAAGTTGAATATGCCCATATAAATTCCCATCTTTTCAGGTGGGAGTGAGCCAGAAAGGATTGCATAAGGCATAGAAAGAATAGACGCCCAAGCAATGCCTACTCCTACCATTGTTAGAAGAAGTAGGTTTGGATTGTGTATAAAGTAGATTGAAAGCAGTCCAATGCCAGCCGCTACAAGAGCAAATGAATGAACAATTTTACGGCTAGTAGCTTTTGCTAATGAAGGAATGGCAAAAGCTACTATAAAACAGACTATAGAATAGACAGAGAAACAGACTCCTCCCCATTCTATCCCTGCGTTGTAAAGATCAGATTTTGGATTGGTTGCTCCAAAGACGTGTCTAGCTGTAGTTAGACCAAAAAATAGCCACATACAGAAAAGACCAAGCCAGGTAAATATTTGCACTGCTGCCAATTGCCTCATAGTCTTTGGCATTTCACGGATAGCTGAAAATATCTCCTCAAGAATAGATATCTTTTTACTTTCTTGTTTCTTCCTTAAAAATTCATCCATATCTTTTGGTGGATATTCAGCAGAAGTTAAAACTGTCCAGAGTACAGCAGCAAAGAAGGCAAGGGCACCAAGTTGAAAAGAGTATTTGACAGTGTATGGGATACCACTGGCAGTCTCACCAGTCACTCCAAATCTACCAAAAATGTAAGGAAGTGCACTGGAAAGAGATGCACCAAGACCTATGAAGAAGCTCTGCATAGCAAAGCCAGCAGTGCGTTGCTCCATATTGAGCTTGTCGGCTACAAAAGCTCTGAAAGGCTCCATACTGATGTTGATACTTGCATCAAGAATCCAGAGTAGACCTGCAGCCATCCAGACCACTGGAGATGTTGGCATAACGAAAAGAGCAATGCTTGAAAGTATTGCACCAACGAGAAAATAGGGTCTTCTTCTTCCAAGTTTTGTCCAAGTTCTATCACTCATAAGCCCTATTATAGGTTGCACTATTAACCCAGTCATAGGTGCTGCAAGCCATAAAATAGGGATTTCATCGGGTTTGGCTCCAAGCTTTTCGTATATTGCACTCATATTGGCCTGCTGTAAGCCCCAACCAAATTGAATGCCCAAAAATCCAAAACTCATATTCCATATTTGCCAAAAACTCAAACGTGGTAATTGCATACACCCTCTTAGTAAATCGATCTACTACTCAGGTTTAATTCTCTCAAGACCATCAATATATGGCCTTAATGCTGTTGGAATAATGACACTACCATCTTCTTGCTGATAGTTTTCCAGTATTGCTAGCCAAGTTCTCCCAACAGCTAATCCAGAGCCATTGAGTGTGTGTACCGGCTCTGGTTTTGCACCAGTACTGCGACGAAAACGTATCTGTGCACGTCTAGCTTGAAAAGCTTCACAGTTTGAGCAAGATGATATCTCACGGTAAGTGTTTTGGCTAGGTAGCCAAACTTCTATGTCATACGTTTTAGCTGCAGAAAATCCCATATCCCCAGTAGAAAGAGCCACTACTCTGTAAGGAAGTTCAAGCCTCTGTAGTATGGTTTCTGCATCGCGTGTGAGTTTTTCGAGGTCTTCATATGACTGGTCTGGGTGTGAAATCTTTACTAGTTCTACTTTGTCGAATTGGTGCTGTCTGATGAGACCTTTCACGTCACGTCCATAGCTGCCTGCTTCTGATCGAAAGCATGGCGTATAAGCAGTTAGACTAATAGGCAGATCTTTTGCATCCAAAATCTCTTCACGGTAGAAATTTGTCAAAGGAACTTCTGCAGTCGGAATCAGCCAGTAGTCGGTCTTTTCTATCTTAAATAGGTCTTCGGCAAACTTTGGTAGTTGACCCGTTCCTTGCAGAGATGCGGTATTAACCATAAAAGGAGGATTGACTTCAGTGTATCCATTCTCCTTTGTATGTATATCGAGCATGAAGTTAATAAGCGCACGTTCCAGACGAGCACCTTTACCACGCAGTATGGCAAAACGAGCACCAGCCATCCTGGTGGCACGTTCAAAGTCAAGTATTGACAAAGAGACTCCAAGGTCTGTGTGGTCTTTTGCCGAAAACCCGAACTCTTTAGGGTTGCCATAACGACGAATTTCTACATTTGCTGTCTCGTCTTTACCTTTTGGAACTGAATGGTGTGGTATGTTTGGGACAACAAGAAGCATCTCTGCAAGACGTGTTTCTGACTCGTCTATGATCTGTTCGAGTTCTTTAATTCGAGACTTTGCCTGTACAACTTCCTGCTGCTTTGGTGCAGCCTCTTCTTTACGCTTCTCTTTCATCAACGTACCTATCTCTTCACTAAGCCTGTTGCAAGTCGCTTTCAAAGTGTCGCGCTCAGTGATAGATTGGCGACGTTTCTGATCAAGAGTTTCAAATTCATCAAGTGAAAGTGTGCTTCCGCGTTGCAAAAGTGCTTGCTTTACTGCACCAATATTGTTGCGCACGAAATCAGTACCTAACATAAATATACTCCAGTGAAATGGTTTTTAG
Organism: Blastocatellia bacterium; assembly: GCA_016789295.1. GTDB lineage: Bacteria > Acidobacteriota > Blastocatellia > Chloracidobacteriales > JADJPF01 > JAEUQL01. The sequence goes on from JAEUQL010000287.1 coordinate 4,815, forward strand.
AACTCTTCTTCTTCTTCTTTTTGTTCACTCTCTTTTGCAGCTTTAAGTATCTCCTCCATTGCACGTATTGCAGCAAGTCTGGGGGTTATACCTTCTGCAAAACCTCCTACAGTCCAAGTAATTCGCCATTTACCTTTTTTGAAAAACTCAATAGTAGGTGCAAACTCTCTTTGAAGTAGAAAAGCAATAGCATCTTCAAGAGACGGGATGAAGTAACACTGGTCTGCTTCCATGTATTCACCTTGATAGCGAAATATTTCTGGTCGAGTCTTCTGCATGTAAGTTACAGTGGTCTCTTTTGCGTACTCGTCTTGCTGTTGCCATTCTCTTCTGACACCAAGCTCGTGCAGACCCTTTGCTGTCTCTACTAACTCTTTCTGGTCTAACTCTCTAAAAAAATTACTCATTAAAAATCTACCTCATAAAAAGATTGTTAAAAGTATTATAAATTTTTACTACTTGTAGGAGGGTAAGTCTAATATGGCTGGGTGAAATTGTGAAACGCAATCTAGGAGGATAAATCAGCTTAGGTTTGTATCTCTCTAAGAGATTTATGCTAGTATATGCCGTCATAAAAGAGCCAC
>JAEUQL010000288.1 GCA_016789295.1 Blastocatellia bacterium
TGATTATGGACGCTTGCAGATAAGAGATTTTTCTAGCAATCAACACGTCAGTACTGGTAGCGCACTAAGTATCATAGCCAACAGGCTTTCTTACATACTCAATCTTCGAGGTCCTAGTCTATCGGTTGATACTGCCTGCTCTTCTTCACTGGTTGCTGTACATCTTGCTTGCCAAAGTCTATGGAATGGAGAGTCAAGTGTAGCTTTAGCTGGTGGTGTCAACTTAGTACTAGACCAGAACTTAACGAACAGTCTAGAAAAAGCAGGATTCCTTTCTCCAGATGGACAGTGTAAAGCTTTTGACAGTCGTGCTAATGGCTATGTCAGAGGTGAAGGTATAGGTGTAGTTGTTCTTAAACCATTATCAAAAGCACTTACCGATAATGATCAGATCTATGCATTAATTTTGGGAAGTGCTGTTAATCAAGATGGGCGTACTAATGGTTTGACTGCACCAAATGGTCAATCTCAAGAATCTGTCTTAAAGGCGGCTTTACAGATGGCTGATCTGTCACCAGCAGAAGTACAGTACATCGAAGCTCACGGCACTGGTACAGCACTGGGTGATCCCATTGAGGTAGATGCTTTACACCGAGTTGTTGGACAAAATAGAAGGGGTAATAAGTGCATTATTGGTTCAGTAAAAACAAATATTGGCCATTTAGAAGCAGCTGCAGGAATTGCTGGGCTTATCAAAGTAGCTCTTTGTTTAAGACACCGTGAGTTAGTTCCTAGCCTCCACTTTAAAGAGTCAAACCCTTATATTCCATTTGATGAACTTGCCGTTGAAGTACAGAAAGAGTTATCCACATGGCCAAAAAATGTTGGTGCAAGGGGTGAAGTTCCTCGTTTAGCGGGAGTAAGCTCTTTTGGATTTGGTGGTACAAATGCACATATATTAGTTGGAGAGATGGAGGAGAGGAAGGAAGAAGAAGAGAGAGAAGAAGAGAGAGAAGAAATATTGGTGATTTCAGGAAAGAGAAGAGAGGATTTGGAAAAGCAGATAGAGAGATACAAGGAGAGGATGAAAGAGGAGAGAGAAGAAAGAGTAAGAGATATCAGCTACAGTGCAGCAGTGAGAAGAAGTCATCAAGAGAAGAGAGTAGGAGTAGTAGGAAAAGGAAAGGAAGAGATAAGAAGAGAGTTGGAGAGAGTAAAGATAGGAAGAAGAATAGAGAAAGGAGGGAAGATAGCATATGTGTGTGCAGGACAGGGGACACAGTGGGAAGGGATGTGGAAAGAGCAAGTGCAGGAGATGATGAAGGAAGAAGAGTACAGGAAAGAGATAGAGAAGATAGATAGAGAGATGAGAAAGTACACAGGCAAGACAGTAAGAGAAGAGATGGAAGAAGGGAGAGTAGAAGAGACAGAAGTAGGACAGAGGGTGTTGTTTGCGGTGGAAGCAGGATTGGGGCGGTTGTGGCAGAGTTGGGGAGTTAGAATGGAAGGGGTAGTGGGACACAGTGTAGGAGAAGTGGTTGGAGCATATTTGTCAGGGAGATTGAGTATAGAAGAAGCAGTGAGGGTAGTGTGTGAGAGAGGCAGAGTGATGAGAGAGGTGAGAGGGAAGATGGCAGCAGTAGGGATGAGAAGAGAGGAGGCAGAGGCGAGATACAGCAAGACAGAAGTGACAATAGCAGCGTACAACAGTCCAAGCAGTGTAGTGATAACAGGAGAAGAAGCAGAAGTAGCAGAGGAGGTGAGGAGGCTGAGAGAAGAGGGTATATGGGTTAAGGAGCTGAATGTAAAGTATGCATTTCATAGCAAGCTGATGCAGGACAAGAAGCAAGAGTTGAGAGAGAGACTAGCAGAAGTGAGGTTAGAAGCAGGCAGAGAAGTAGAGATGATTTCGACAGTAAGTTTAGGATGGGAAGAGAGATATGATGGGAGTTACTGGGCAGAAAACATCAGAAGCAGTGTAAGGTTTGCAGAAGCTATAGAAGAGATGGTGAAGAGAGGATATAGAGTTTTTGTAGAGTTGAGTCCTCACACAGTGTTGAAGGGATACATAGAAGAGATATTGGACAGAGCTGGTGTAGAAGGTTGTGTAGTAGGGAGTTTACACAGAGCTAAGCCCTGCAGAAGGTCTATGCTTTCCTCATTAGCTGCTATCTACTCTTCTGGTATTGATATAGACTGGTCTGCTGTTTATCCTTCTGGTCGTCTTCTTTCTCTTCCTTCCTATCCCTGGTCTTCTTCTTCTTTCTGGTTGAAAGAGAAAACTAGTTCTGAGCTTGATCTTGCAAAAACTGGTAGCCCTCTACTACACAACTACATCAAACCTGCCTATCCAGCAGGTGTAGACTTGTGGGAAAGCCACCTTTCTCAACAGGACTGTAGCTATACGTACACAGTTGGTGGAGAGATGAGGTTCTCTGTTGGAGTAATGCTTGAAATGGTTCTAGCTGCAGCTAAAAAAGTCTGCGCTAATGAGAGTTATACGATTAGCAATTTACAAATAAATAGCCTACCAAATATAGATACAGAGCAGCTAAAAAAGTTTCAGACAGTTATAACTAATCAAAGTAGAAATAGTAATGAAGTTAGGTGTTTTTCTTTTCAAGCAGAACAGCCTTCTCAACTTCTTCACTTGCAAGGAGAAATACTGCTATCAGAAAAATCTTCTACTCCAATTCCTTTTACTCTAGCTGAACTACGAGCCAAGTGCCATAAAAAAGTAGATGTTTCTGAGTTTTATGAGACTTTGGCTTACCAAGGTTTGGCTTACGGTAGAAATTTTCAAGTAATTACCCAACTGTTGAAAGCAGAAGATGAAGTCCTAGCCAAACTAGAATTGTCACAAATAGATGTAGGTCTTTATCAACTCCATCCATTGCTATTTGAAGCCTGTTTACAAACTATCAGTCTGATTACAACTTCTGCCACTACTGTCACTCAAATTACCGCTCTACGTCTTTACCAAACAGAAAAGACAGAAAACTTCTGGTCTTATGCACAAGTTACACAAAGAAGTGAAAACAGGAAGATAGGACAATGTTACTTATTCAACGAACAAGGCCAAGTAGTTGCAGAATTTATAGGAATGGAATTGACAGAGCTTGGATCTGCTCAAAATTTCAACTCTTGGTTGTACAGTGTTGAATGGCAGAGCCGAGTTTTGGCAAAAAGTACCAGCACATCTAGTGGTCAAGCTTGGTTGGTAGTTACTGATGAATCTGGTTTTGGTGATGAACTTCTCTCTTCACTAGAATTTGCTGGGGAGACTTGTATCAAAGTATCACTATCAAACAATGGCTACAGAATGATCAATAAAAACTATTACCAGGTACATCCGTTAAGAGCTGGTGATTTTGAGCAGCTTTTTCGTACAGCCTTCAACAACTACCAACGCTCTTGCCGTGCCATAATACATTGTAGTGGGTTAACTGGGGTAAATGAAGCTACTCTAGTCGGGTTAGAAAAAGCTCAGCAAACAGGCTCTGGTAGTCTACTCAGTATTATTCAAACAGTTATACAAACAGGCTGGCGAAATATGCCAAGTCTATATCTTATTACTAGCAATACTCAGCCAGTAGATACTTTGTTGCTTGATGTTACTCAATCACCTTTATGGGGAATGGGACTGACCGTCATGCACGAGCATCCAGAGCTGAATTGTCGTTGTATTGATCTAAGTGCAGAACCTGAACAAGAGTTGAATGCTTTGACTCAAGAGTTACTATCTGAGGATGCCGAACGTCAAATTGTACTACGTAAGCATCAAAGATATGTTGCTAGACTCAGACATAAGACGATCTTAAAAGATAGAGTACTAAAAATCAGTTCAAAAGGCAGCTATTTGATTACTGGTGGTACAGGGGGTTTGGGGCTATTAGTAGCAGAATGGCTAGTTAAAAAAGGTGCAAGAAGTATAGTATTAGTTAGCAGAAGCGGTATAAATGAAGCTACACAAGAAGTGACAAAAAAACTTACAACATCTGGTGCAAAAGTAGTTGTAAAGAATGCTGATGTTACCAATAGAGACGAGGTTGGACAATTGCTAAACGATATTGATAAAGACTTCCCTCCTCTTTGTGGAATTATTCATGCAGCAGCTATTATTGATGACACCAGTCTGCTCAAGCTTGACTATCAACGGTTCCATAAAGTGATGGCAGCAAAAGTTTATGGTGCATGGAACTTACATCGATTAACTTTACACCGAGATTTAGAGTTATTCTTACTTTTTTCTTCAGCGGCTTCTATAGTTGGTTCTCCTGGACAAGCAAGCTATGTGGCAGCAAATACCTTTCTTGATATGCTTTCATACCATCGCCGTCAGTTGGGCAAAGCTGCTCTTTCTATCAATTGGGGACCATGGGCAGAGGTTGGTTTAGCTGCAGTAGAAGAAAAACGTGGTAAAAGAATGTCTTTTCGAGGGATAGGTAGCATCAACCCATCACAAGGTTTAGAGATCTTAGAACAGCTACTTTCCAGTGATAGCCCACAGGTTGCAGTAATGTCACTAAACTTGAGGCAGTGGCGACAGTTCTATCCACGTATGGCCAATCTACCACTACTTACTCAACTTTCTAGTCTAGTGGAAGAGAAAAAGCAGCAGAGCCGAATTCGTGAAGAACTCGTTGACAAATCTTTTTCAGATAGACAACTCCTGCTAGAAAACTATGTCAAACAGCATATTGCTTATGTACTGCAATTAACTGCAGAAGAGATAGACTCAGAAGCTCCACTACAAACTCTGGGGTTAGACTCTATTATGGCTGTTGAGCTTAGAAACCGTCTGGAATCTGACCTAAACACTACCTTGTCAGCTACAATGATCTGGAGTTATCCAACTGTTAAAGCTGTTGCACTGCATCTTGCTGATAAAATGGGTATAAGTCTGCAACCAACAGTATCAATAGCCGTACCAGAAGAAAGCTTGAAGAAGCTTTCACAATCCGAAAGTGAGAAAGCCGTACAGTTTCTTTTAGAAGTAAAAAGGTTAGAGAGTGAGTTACTAAGTGATTTGTCAAAAGAAAGAGGTTCCAATTTAGACTAGGTGGAGCTTTTGATTGGAGTGAAAAAACGAGCTAGCTCAAAGCTAGCTCGTTTTTTGGTTTTAAAAACCAAGCTTGAATCCAAACTGGAACTGGCGCGGTGCAAATGTACCAAGTCTTGTATTTGGTGTAGTTACAAACCTTCCATCTCTAGTAGGTGGAAACAGAAATCCTCCTCTACCGTCTGAGACTAGAAAGCGGTCTACTCTGTTTGGATCAAAGTTTACACGGTTAAACAGATTGAATGCTTCTACAAAACCTTGAAATGTAACGCGCTCACCAAACTTGATTGTACGTGTTAGTCGCATGTCCAGATTTGCAAAACCAGGAGTGAGTCCAAGATTACGTCCTAAACCGAAAGGACGGTCACTTG
>JAEUQL010000289.1 GCA_016789295.1 Blastocatellia bacterium
CCAGCCAAAAAGATACCCTGAGCATCTACATTGGAAGCTGCAAGTCTGGCAAATATCTTGGGAATATTTCCACCACCAACCCAACCAGCATTGATAAAAACGGTAAATTTGTCTGGAATAAGACCAAGCTCTGTTCTTACCTCTTCGGGTGAAACAGTCTCCATAGCTTGTTGAAATTTTGGGTGTATGGGCATTCCACAGATGCGTATCTTTTCAGGGTTCACACCATAGCTTATAAGTTCTTGCCGAGCTTGCTCGTGAGCTACCAAATAGAGGCTGACGTGTTCACTTGCCCAGCCTTTCCAGGAATTGCCACAAGGATCAGTAACTACAGTCACCAATGGGACACGATCAAGTAGGTTCAACTCTTGTAAGATTCTTACGATACTGTGCTGCACCATTGGATGTACCGAAACTATCATGTTTGGACAACAACGATCTAGAAGCTGCTCAAGGTACTTTCTAGAGAAGCGATAGAAAGATTTGTCTGGACCTACTTTATTTATAAGCCAATGATAGTGTTTGACATAAGACTGATAGTATCTGAGAAGAAAATTGTAGAGTGTGACGCTCTGTCTTGCCAAAAAACTTGACTCTTCAATTACTTTAGAGATGTGAATAAGTAATGGAAGTTTCTCCACAAATAAGCCTAACCCTGCTTCTATCGCTCGTGCTGCTGAAGTATGACCGCCACCTGTGTCAGAAGTAAGTATCAGAATACGTTTCTTATCAGCCATTAGCCGTCCTTTTCAACTGTGAAAAGTTGAGTTTTATATCTTATAGTTTGCATGTTGCAGCTTACCACAATAAGCTACTATCTTAGAATCTTGAAAACTAGTTTTTACTAGTGAAAAGTCCCAAAAATTCTTCTGTCTGCATTGGAGAGATAGTTGCCACCTGCATATTCTCTTCAACGTGTATCTGGCGACTCATTCCTACCAGACCAGAAGCAACTCCTGGTGTAGAACGGGTAAACTGTATGGCTCTTTGCGCATCGGTCTTTAACCCTTTTATGTCGTTGCGCAGATCTTCTGGTAGGTTCTTAGAAAGCTTTGCCTGAAAAATAGAGGCCGAACAGACCACATTAACACCATAATGGGTTGCAGCTTCAAGTGTTGAAACCATATCTTCATCTACCAACTGGTTCTCAAAAACAAAAGCTTCAGGCATAGCCAAGTTGTAAGGCAGTTGTAAGAAACGGAAGTGATGGTCTTCACCAGCTACCTCTCTGGCAATAGATACTAGATCCGACAGGCTGAGGTAGTCTGAATGTCCTGGATCTACCCTGTAACCATTCCAGGTGGCTGTACCATAGTAGTTTATTTTTCCATCGGCTACATTGCGTTCAAGCAATTCAAAAGCAGCTTCTATTCTGGAGTTGAACTGGGAGCGACTAACTTCGCTCAGTTGAGTCTCAGGATTGTGTAGATAGTAGATATCGATGGTTCCAAGACCCAAATTCTCAAGACTGGAATCGATCTGATCTTGTAAATAAGACGGTGTCATACAGTGACAGCCTGCTACTACATCTGAAGGGCTTATTAGACCACTCTTAATAAACCTCTCTTGAAAATACTTGCTAGGATTTATAGGTGGTTGACCATCAAAAGGAATAAATCCACCTTTAGTTGCTACTACTACTTCCTGACGCTGCAACTTTGACTCACTAAACAACTCTTTTAGTGCAGCACCTATAGCTCTTTCACTGCGTTGGCAACGATAATTAATAGCAGCATCAATGAAGTTACACCCAAGTTCCAGTGCACGTATCACAGCATTTTTATAAGAAAGATCCGTTGCATCATCGTGATTACCTAGATAAGTACCAAGCCCTATGGAAGAGACCATCAGGCTTTGTGCTTTACGAAAATGGCTTGGAGCCACTTTTGTCATACGCTTTACGTATCTTTGTGTTCCTTCAGCAGTTGCAGATCCCGTAGTCTTCATAAGAGTCTATTCCTTCCCACAAGAAACCATCAGAACTTTGCCTGGCCAGATTTTGAAGATACTTTACAGCACTGTCAATCTACAGTCACCTCCAGAACTCTTGCACGTAACTTCCCAGCTTCTGCTATCATATCGGGTTAAAAAATGATCTGTTATATAAAAAAATGAGTTCAAGTGCAAAAATACCTACTATTGCCGTAGAAATTGCTGCGTGTAGTGATGCTGGGCTTGTAAGACCAAGTAATGAAGACGCCGTCTTAATAACTGACCTCAACACTGGTCAAGACCTCAGTTTTTCCCACATTGCTGAATACTCTATTGCTGGGATCTCTGTACTGCTTGTTGTCTCTGATGGAATGGGCGGCCAAGTTGCAGGAGAGATCGCCAGTAGTCTTGCAACTACTACTTTGCGAGACTCGCTCATCAGACTCTCCAGAAGACTTAAGCCTTATGACAGACTTGTTCAGGCTGTTGAAGAGGTCAACTACAGGGTTTATAAAGAAAGCCAACGACATCCAGAGTACAAAGGTATGGGAGCAACACTTACTGCCGCCCTTCTTGAAGGTGAACGAGTCTACATAGCAGAAGTTGGAGATAGTCGAGGCTACTTGATCAGGAACGACAGAATAAAGCAGCTTACTACTGACCAATCGTTGCTGAATCTATTTGTCTCGCGAGGTCTTCTAACAGCAGAAGAAGCAGAACAATCGACCAACAGAGGCGTACTGCTTCAAGCTATTGGTGTAAAAGAAGAGATACAAGTAGCTGTTAGCTCTTTCCCACTTCAAAATGGAGATCAACTACTGCTATGTAGTGATGGGCTTTCCAACACCATATCTTCACAGGAAATGCTACGGTTTGTTCTCGACAATAGCCGTACCGATATAGCCTGCCAAGCGATGGTGCAAGCAGCCAACAATCGTGGTGGAGATGACAACATTACTGCTCTAGTTGCAAAGTTCAAAAGCGACTATCTCCCATCTAATACACTTTCAGATAAGATTACTACAACTATTCAAGCACTCTCGACATTCGATCCCGACCGACAGAAGTCCAAAAGACGTACAATGCCTCTCTCTTCTGTAAGTCCAAATATTACTTCTTCAGAAACTGTTCTTCCTAAAACTACTGTTGGACGAACACCACAACGCACACTCAATGAATATGAGAAACGTGGAGAAATAAAAGCAGAGTTTGAAAGAATGATATTTCACCTAGACAAAGCCATCAGCTCTGCACAAACACAAATGGCCAATATGAGATCGGCATCTGATTGGCTGCAACAAGCAGGAACAATAGACAAAAGATTGACCGAAATTTTTTCCAGTCTAAGAGAAGCTTCCAAGAACTTGGAACAGACCAAAGAGAAAATCATCGAAGTAAAAGAAAAGTTTAAAGGAAAATAAAGAAGGAGGTACCAGTGACCTTTTCTAGATCTAGCGGCATTCTTCTACATCCAACATCACTTCCAGGGCCTTTTGGCATCGGAGATCTGGGTGAAGAAGCTTACAAATTTGTTGATTTTCTGGCTAAAAGTGGCCAGTCTTTCTGGCAAGTCCTGCCTCTTGGCCCTACTGGCTATGGTGACTCGCCTTATCAATGCTTTTCGGCTGTAGCTGGCAATCCGCTCCTTGTGAATCCAGAATTTCTGGTAGGTGATGGGCTTTTAGCAGAAACTGACCTTAAAGACTCTCCAAATTTCCCTGTTGAACGGATAGATTTTGGCTCCGTTATTGACTATAAAACTAGGCTGCTAACAAAAGCCTATGAAAATTTTAAGAAAGCAGTCAATAATCCATTAAAAGAACTCTTTCAGGTCTTCTGTAAAAATACTGCCTCATGGCTTGATGGCTATGCACTCTTTCGCACACTCAAAGATGCTCACAATGGTGCTGCCTGGTGTGACTGGCCAAAATCTCTAGCAACTCGCGAACCAGCAGCTATTGCTGAAGTTGAGCAACAGATGCAGAGCCAGATTGAAGCACATAAGTTCTTCCAGTTTCTCTTTTTTAAGCAATGGCTTCTGCTTAAAGAATATACAAATCAAAGAGGAATCAAAATAATAGGCGACATACCTATATTTGTTGCTTATGACTCTTCTGATGTTTGGCTTAATGCTCAATTCTTCAAACTTAATAGCGAAGGTAAACCAACTGTTGTAGCAGGAGTTCCACCTGACTTTTTTAGTAAGACAGGTCAGCTTTGGGGTAATCCTATATACGATTGGGAAAAGATGGCACAAAATAGCTTCAAATGGTGGATAGACCGCGTCAGCATGATGCTCAAAATGGTTGATGTAGTCAGATTTGACCACTTTAGAGGCTTTGCAGCCTGCTGGGAGATTCCTGCAGGAGATCCAACTGCAGAGAATGGAAAATGGGTGGAAGTACCTGGTAGAGAACTTTTCTTGAAGATTCAAGAAGCTTTGGGCGACCTTCCTATCATTGCTGAAGACCTTGGCGTGATTACTCCAGATGTTGAAGCATTACGAGACGACTTTGCTTTTCCTGGAATGAGAATACTTCAATTTGCTTTCAATAGCGATTCCTCTAGCATAGACTTACCCCATAATTATACCAAAAATTCTGTTGTTTATACTGGAACCCACGACAACGATACTACTGCTGGATGGTTTGAGACCACTGCCGCAGAAGGAGTTAGTGCTGCTGTGAAACGTGCCCGGAAATATTGCCTGGAATATCTCAATACAGACGGCAAAGAGATACATTGGGACTTTATTCGTGCTGCATATGCTTCTGTGTCAGATATAGCCATAGTTCCAGCACAAGATATCTTAGGGTTAGGCTCAGATGCTCGTATGAATCTTCCAGCAAGCCAGCAAGGTAACTGGAACTGGAGGATGATCTCAGGAAGCCTCACTACTCAACTGGCTGAAAAACTGGCTGCAATGGGAACAATCTATGGACGTACTCCAACACTGAAGAATAAAACTTTATAAAAGAGTTAGTGACAGTGCAACAAGTAGTATCAACTACTTGCTGCACTATAACGCTCTTTAAAACCTTCACCAACACAAACATATCAAGTCCCCATTTGATATATGGAAAGATGGCGAGTATAAAACATAAAGATTTAAGAAATCAAGATTCTAGTCTTAATCGAACCAATGTGGAATTGAAACTCTCCAAGTAAAGCAATTACAAACTCTGGTTTATAGGTCTTAGTCGAACCAATGTGGAATTGAAACTTCAATCTTTTCAGTCAACTTGTGGGGGTGTTCAGTTAAAAAAGCTGAATAGTTGAGGGATAAAGAGATAGGGAAGGACAATAACAAAACAATAGTATAATAAAGGTAAGGAAGTAGGTAAAAAAGCAAAAGTAAAAGGAAGCAAAAAGCAAAGGGGAGCTAAGTAGCCAAAAAGCTAGAAAAGAAAGCAAGTAAAAGATAATGCTTAATTAAAAGG
>JAEUQL010000028.1 GCA_016789295.1 Blastocatellia bacterium
TGCTTTTTATCATGCTTTCTTTTATTTTGTCTATACTTTCTTCTTATTTTTATTAACTTTCAGCTATAGCAAGCTTAACTCGGCTCTGAAGAAGCCCAGACAGCACTTGCTCAAGAAGGTTCGTAGAGATGAAAAATGGCTTAAAAGGTGTAGTGAAATAGTTAAAGCATATAGAAAAGGCTCAATCTTGGAATAAGATATATTTCTCTAAGTCTTTTAGCTACAAAATTTTCTAAAGTTTGAACATATACTTCTTTTTCCATTCTTTTTTTGTGTGGGCGCAGTTGATGTTCTGCTTCTTCGTAGAGCTGGTTTAGCTGGTCTTGGCTTATGTCTTTTCGAAGATTTTCATAGATCATATCTTCTAGCAGAGAAAGATCTTTTTCTAGAGCTTCTGTGTTTATTGTACTGCTTTGAGAAAGTTCTGCAGAGATGTCTGCTAGTCTGGTGATAGTTCTCCATAGCGCGTCTTGAAGATTGGCAAAGCCTTTATCAGAAGAGCTTTTTCTTGCTTGCTCAAGCTCTCTACAGCGACTACTTATGTACCCAATCAGTTCTTGTTTAGGAAAAAAGTCTCCTTCATCGGGTTTGGAGGCCGTCTGATTTGAAGTAGTTGAAGGTGTGGGTGATGCACTTGGTTTGGTTGGAGGGTTATTTGCTCCTATTTGGGAATTGACGTAGTCTTTGAAGTTCGACAAGACTTCTTGCTGGCAATAAAATAGCGTGTTTACTCGCTTGGTGCGGGTCGGTTCTAGATTGTAGCTTTCAAATGATTTGTTTATTCCTCTGAGCACTATGTGAAGTGGAATACCCATCGAACGCCAGCTCTCAATCAGTGCCCAATCGAGTGGTGATATAAGCATGGGAGCACCGCGTCTGCTCACAAATGCTTCCTCAACTTCTGTGAAGTAGTTGTAATAGTTAAACTCTTTTGTAACCACAACTTCTAGTGCCTGTAAAGTTTTCATCCGCATATATATAGCAGTTTTGCATGATCGTGTAAAGCTCGAAAGTAGTAGGCTCTGTAAGTGGTTGATAGTGAAAGGTAAGTAGTTTTGATCTCGTGATTTTGGACACAAATTTTTTACTTTTTTACTTTTAGAGGTTTACAAGTTTATCTAACTGGGCAGCAGAGGGATTTGTTCTATATGAAGTTCCTTAAAGTAGTGGGTTGGCTTATTTTCGGTTAATCTTTGTAGCTGCTTGACATAAAATGTTGCTTGATGTTAGCGTTTAGTATTTCAAAACAATACTACATTGCTTTTCTCGGACTACAAAAATGGCAAGTAAGACAGAGTCCTTTGTATTTGATGAGCGGAGCAAGTCTATTCTGCTAACTATCATCAAGATACACATTGCAACTGGTCAGCCTGTTGGATCGAGGACGCTTTCAAAGCAGTCTCGTGAAGGACTTAGTGCTGCAACGATACGTAACATTATGGCTGATCTGGAGGAAGCTGGATATCTGACTCATCCACATACTTCTGCAGGGAGGATTCCAACAGACAAAGGTTATCGTTTCTATGCTGACAGCATTATAAAACAGGCCAAGATCTCTAAATCTGATGAGATAACCATAAACCGATGGCTTCTCGACTCTGGTGTTGCGAGAGCAGAAGAGTTTATGGAAAGAACATCTCACCTACTGTCAGAAATATCTGGTAATGTTGGAATAGTTATTTCTCCACCTCCAGCCTATGACATATTGCAACACCTTGAGTTTATAAAGCTTTCAGAAGGTAGGGTACTTGTTATTACAGTTTCCCGTTCTGGTATAGTTCGTGATAGAGTTGTCCATCTAGATGAAGTAGTTACACAAGATGAGCTTGATAAGACGGCTCGATATGTTCTAGACAATTTTGAAGGGATGAATCTGCAGTCAATCAGGACAGAGATACTCAAGAAGATGTCTGAAGAGAAAGTGCTTTATGACAGACTTCTGCAGAATGCTGTACTGATTTGCAATTCGAGCCTTGCAAACAGTGATGAGCAAGGCCAGGTCTATGTTGATGGCACCTCAACTATTTTGACAAAGCCCGATTTCACCGATGATACAGAGAGGCTACGAGAACTCTTCAAGATGTACGAAGAGAAGGGAAAGCTTATTAAAGTACTCAATGAGTATTTGGCTGAATCGATGCCAACAGGTATCTGTATAAGAATAGGAGCAGAAAATCAGATTCCCACTATGCGCAACTGTGCAATAATCACATCTGCTTACAATTCTGGAAACAACGCGGTTGGTGGTGTTGTAGTGGTTGGACCAACACGCATGGAATATGCGCGTATGATCACAGTAGTCAACTATATAGCTCGGCTTTTTGAGCGAGTACTTAGCGAGGAGAATGGTCTTCGCCCATAGCTTCTGAGAATCAATTCTGAATGTAAAATATATCTGTACTAAGCTACAAAGTTTTAGTAAACAGTGGGTAGTTTAAATTATGAAGTACTGTAAATTATAAAGTACTAGAATCTTTCTATATTCGTTAATTGTTAGAAAAATTCCATGATCAATTATCTCAGTACCACCATAGCAATCTGATGTTTCTGGAGTAACAATGGAGAATACAGAATCAAAACAGTCAATAAATAATGTGGAATCAGAGGTTCCTATTTCCGTGCAGTCTTCCTCACAAGAAACAGCACCTTTTTCTATTGATTCAAAAGTAGAGCAGAAGCAAGAAAGTGCCGATAGCACTCAAGAAAACAGAAACAAGAAAGAGGATGAAGATATGATGTCCGAAGCCCCTACTTCACCAGAAGCTAGTTTCGCTGCAGATACCAAAGCGGTAGTAGAAAACAGAGAGCCAAGTCTTAGTGAAGCCGAAATAGCACAGCTACTGATAGATCTTTCTGAAGTTCAGGAAAAAAATTCCAAGCTTACAGACGAAAAGAAGATGATATATGAGCAGTTGATGAGACGGCAGGCAGAGTTTGACAACTTCCGCAAAAGGGTAGACAGAGAGCGAATAGATCTACAGAGTAAGACCAAAGGCGACATAATTATGGAACTTTTGCCCGTTCTTGATAACCTAGAGCGAGCCTTGGAACAAGGTTCAAAACCAGAAGTTTCTGATGGAGTTCAGGAAGGAATACTTGCTGGCATTAAGTTGATACATCGACAGTTTGTAGATACTTTGTCAAATTTTGGACTTGTTCCAATAAAAGCTATTGGTGAAGTCTTTGATCCGCATCTTCACGAGGCTGTCACAACAGAAGCTTCTGAAGGTTATGCTGAAAATACTGTAATAGAAGAATTTCAGCGTGGGTACAAGATAGGTGAACGTCTTTTGAGACCTTCAATGGTAAAAGTAGCTCTTAAAAAGTAATTATTGGAGATAGGATGTACAACCATGGGTAGAGTAATAGGCATAGATCTAGGTACAACCAACTGCTGTGTTGCTGTTATGGAAGGTGGAGTGACACAGATAATACCAAACAAAGAAGGCGGAAGGACTACACCATCTGTCGTGGGTTTTACAAATAAAGGTGAGCGGCTTGTAGGACAGATAGCAAAGCGCCAAGCTATTACAAATGCTGCAAATACTGTATTTGCGGTTAAAAGGCTTATAGGGCGAAAATATAACTCTCCAGAAGTACAAAGAGCAAAAGAGTCGTGTCCTTATGAGATATCAGAATCTAACAATGGTGATGCCCGTGTTAGGATACAATCACGAGATTATTCCCCACCAGAAATATCTGCAATCATTTTGCAGCGACTCAAATCTGCAGCAGAAGATTTTCTAGGTGAAGAAGTAACAGAAGCGATCATTACAGTTCCTGCCTACTTCGATGATTTTCAGCGTCAAGCCACAAAAGATGCTGGAAAGATAGCTGGGCTGAATGTCCAGAGGATAATAAACGAGCCAACAGCAGCCGCTCTTGCTTATGGCCTTGGCAAAAGAACTAATGAAAAGATAGCTGTTTATGATCTAGGTGGAGGCACTTTTGATATATCAATCCTGGAGATGAACGAAGGGGTTTTTGAGGTTCTCTCTACCTGCGGTGATTCATTTTTGGGTGGTGAAGATTTTGACCAAAGAATAATTGATTGGTTGATTGAAGAGTTTAAGAATGAGACCGGAATAGATCTAAGAAGTGATAGGCTTGCTCTGCAAAGACTCAAAGAAGCAGCAGAGCGTGCAAAGTGTGAACTCTCCTCCACAGATGAATCAAACATCAACCTACCTTTCATATCTGCTGATGCTTCAGGGCCAAAACACCTCAACAAAGTACTGACTCGCATGAAATTTGAGGAACTTGTAGCAGACCTAGTTGAGAAGACCATAGAACCTTGCCAGAAGGCTCTATGGGATGCACGGCTCAAGACTGGTGACATAGACAAGGTACTACTTGTTGGTGGACAGACTCGTTCACCCATAGTGCAGAGAAGAGTAGAAGAGATATTTGGCAGCCACCCATCTTCAGAAATAAACCCAGATGAAGTAGTTGCGATGGGTGCTGCTATTCAAGGTGGTGTATTACTAGGTGAAGTGAAAGACTTAGTACTACTTGACGTCATACCACTTTCACTTGGAATAGAAACAAGAGGTGGTTTGTTTACAAAAATAGTTGATCGCAACTCAACAATTCCTCTCAGTAAGAGTCTCATATTTACTACTGTTGCTGACAACCAATCAACAGTTGAAGTCCACGTACTTCAGGGAGAGCGCGAGATAGCATCCCACAACCGCTCTCTTGGTAGATTTGAGCTTGTAGGTATCGCACCTGCACCAAGGGGTATTCCTCAAATTGAAGTCTCTTTCGAACTTACTGCCGATGGTATCGTACAAGTATCAGCTAGAGATAAGATGACTGGAATGGAACAGGCAATGAAGATTTCTCCTTCTTCGGGTCTGTCTCCAGACGAAATACAAAGGTTGATAGACGAGGCACAGTACAACGTTGAATCGGACAAGGTACAAAAAGAGATACTAACAATGAAGAACAAACTTGAAAGTCTGTTACAAAACTCACAACGTTCTTTTAGTGAGTTTGGTTGGATGCTTGCTGCAGACGATCAAGAATCAGTTAGAACAACACTTATCTCGGCCAAAGACTCGCTGGGTAGTGACGATGTCGCAACTATTCGCAGATCACTTGAAGATTTAGAGAATGCCGGTAAGCTTATTACCGAAGCGATGTTCTCAGGAGGTTCTGCATCGGGCGGTGGCTTTGGGAAAGGTGCAGATGGAGAAGTGAAATAGAGAGGTGTATTGAAAAAGCAGGACTATGGCAAAACGTGATTATTATGAAGTATTGGGTGTAAGTAGGACAGCAACAGACAGTGAGATAAAGAGTGCGTACCGAAAGCTTGCCATAAAGTACCATCCTGACAAAAACCCAGGCGATAAGGAAGCTGAAGATAAATTCAAAGAAGCAGCAGAAGCTTATAGCATTCTGAGTGATCAGAATCAGAGAGCTAAGTATGATAGGTATGGCCATTCTGGAGTTGGCAGTTCAGCCGCTTCTGCGAGTGGTGCAGGATTTGGAGGAGCGGGTTTTGCAGGATTTGAAGATATTTTGGGAGATCTTTTTGGCTTTAGTGACTTTTTCGGCAGCAGTCGTAAGTCAAAGAGTGTACAACGTGGCGCAGACCTGAGATATGACCTTGAGATAAGCCTTGAAGATGCAGCCAAAGGTTTAAAGACTAAAATAAAAGTTCCTCGTCTCGAAACTTGCACAAGTTGTCAGGGATTAGGAGCTACTCCAGGTAGTTCATTAACTACTTGCCCAACTTGCAATGGTGTTGGACAAGTCAGATATCAACAAGGCTTTTTTAGTGTAAGTCGTACTTGCTCGTACTGTCGAGGAACAGGAAAAATCATTAAAGACCCTTGTCAAGATTGTCAAGGTGAAGGCAGAGTAGCCAAGGAACGTTCATTAGAGATAAAAATTCCTGCCGGTGTTGATAGTGGAGCACGTCTGCGTGTTCAAGGTGAGGGTGAAGCAGGCATTGGTGGTGGGCCTTCGGGTGATCTCTACATTGTCATTTCAATAAAGGAGCACCCAATCTTTGAAAGGCAAGACAACAATCTCTATTGCAACGTCTCTGTATCATTCTCTCAAGCAGCACTTGGCTCAGAAATAAAAGTTTCAACACTAGATGGTGAGCAGCAGTTAAAAGTTCCAGAAGGCACTCAGACAGGTACGGTTTTTCGTCTAAAAGGACACGGAATCTCTTCTCTTGGTGGAAGAGGTAAAGGAGATCTCTTTGTTACAGTCAATGTGAAAACACCTTCAACTCTCACAAAAGAGCAGCGACGGCTTTTTGAAGAGCTTGCCAAGATAGAGAGTGGGGCTGAGGCGACAACAGAAAAAGGGATCTTTGACAAAGTCAAAGACATTTTTAGTTAGGTTAATAGAAATTTTTAGAAGAAGGTGTCAATTTTGAGTTCTGACATTCTTATCTATGCTACTGCTTTTGATGCGACGGTGCGTTGCATGGCGGCTATCACAACCGATCTTGTGGATAATGCTTGCATGAGGCATGCAACCACTCCAACAGCATCGGCGGCTCTCGGAAGAACTCTCACTGGAACTCTTTTGTTGGGAAGCCTACTGAAAGACTTAGAGAAGATAACAGTACAATTTCAATGCAAAGGCCCGATAGGAAATGTGACTGCTGAAGCTGATGCGCATGGAAATGTAAGAGGATATGTAAAAAATCCACAAGTAGAGCTTTTAGTCAATGAACAGGGTAAGCTAGATGTAAAAGGTGTAATTGGATCGGGAATGCTTCACGTTATTAGAGATGCAGGTTTTGAAATAGGACTTGGACGAGATCCTTACTGTGGTTCTGTTCCAATAGTTTCTGGTGAAGTTGGTGAAGACCTTGCTTACTATCTTGCCTACTCAGAACAGATACCTTCTGCAGTGAGCCTTGGGGTGTTTGTTGATAGCAAGTGTCAAGTTACTGCAGCCGGTGGATTCATCATCCAGCTTATGCCTGGAGCAGACAAAAAGTTGGTTGAGAAAATACATAAAGCCATAGAATCTGCTCCATCAATTACTACAATGATCAGAGATGGTTTAGAGCCAGAGTCTATACTTAAAACGGCTGTTGCAGGTATCGATCTAGAAGTTTTAGACCGTCGCTCCATAAAGTTTCAGTGCAGGTGTTCTCATGAAAGGGCATTGAGCTTGATAGCAGCTTTAGGGCAAGAAGAAGTTGCAAATATGTTAGAGCAAGACAAAGGAGCAGTGCTAACTTGCCATTTCTGCAGCACAGTATATCAAGTAGGGGCTGGAGAATTAGAAGAGATTTTGGTTGGGTTTGGAAGATAGAGTCTGTCAATAGCTTTCTAGAAAAGGTAGATTAAAGCTCTATGGACTTGAAAAAAAATAAAAGACCCTTAACTTCAGACTGGTTCATTATACCGAAGAAGACCATAAACCGTGTCATAGGCTCGATTATTGCTGTTGTACTCTTTCTTGTCTCTGGATTTCTACTAAAGATGTATCTAGAAAGCAGACCAAAAATAGAGGTTGACAGTAGGGCAGCCAAGTTTATAAAAGTTGAAGGCAGGGTCAGTATAAAAAAGGCATCTTCTGGTGTCACAGAGACAGTCAACCTTGATACTTTGCTGGAGTCAGAGGACACTATACAGACAGGAGGCGACTCTTATGCAATAGTGCAATATGCTGATGGAAGTATATACAATATAAAGTCAGACTCTACAATAATATTCAAAGAGACTTATGAAAGCAAAGACAAAGAAGAGAAGCGGGTAGCAAGTAAGATAACCATTGGTACTATATCGGTTAGGACTACTCCGGAGAGTGGTTCTCACACTGTTTCTCTTTCAAACACAACTGCAGATATAAACAAAGATTCTGATGCTACTTTGAGTAGTGATGGTGTAAAAGATACCATCCAAGTTTTATCTGGAAGCGTAAAAGCCCAAACTCCCAAAGGTACAGAATTGATAAGTACAGATGAACGACTAGAGATAGTAAAAGATGGAAACAAGAGAAGTAAGCTACCTCCATCACCTGCCTTGAAGTCTCCACAAAATGGTACAAAGTTTCTTCTAAAGAATAGAGAAGAGATAGAGTTGGCTTGGGAGCCTATAGCTGATGCTCAGTACTACAGAGTCATGGTTTCACCTGTCTACTCTTTTCCAATCAAGTCTTTGAGTCTTGACAAGCAGCAGATTACAGACACCAAATTCAAGTGGGCAAATCCCATAGAAGGCAGCTACTACTGGAGGGTGCAGGCCATCACAAGAGATGGGGTAGAAGGGAAGTGGAGCGATACCCCAAGTTTTGAAGTAAAGATTCAAAAGCAGTTTAAGGAGATACCGGTAAAAATAACAAAAACTACAGAAATAAACTTCTTTTTGATTGAAATAGAAGGGGTGACTAATCCTGGTGGACTTGTGAGTATAAACGACCGACCCCAGATACAGGCTGACTCAAGTGGCTATTTCAAGGCTGATGTCAGTTTTCCTCCTGGGACACGCATACGAAAGCTTCAGATAGAAGTTGTTGATGCCAATGGTAATAAAGGGCAGCTTATTAAGGAACTTTAGTACTCCTATATGAACACTGCGTTAGTTTTTCGAAAAGAGAGTCCATCGGAACTGGTTTTGCGACTAAAAAGACTGCTTGAAGCCTCCCTAGATCTGCAACTGCTGGACTACAAAGATTTGGAGGGTTTTCTCACCAACAATGACGGCTTTACGTTTTTACTCTGTGAAGTTGATGAGCAGAAGGGCGATGAGGAGATTTTAGCTTCAATTTCGCAAATTTTGAATTCAGCTTCTATACACTCACTCTCCTTTTCAAACTCTTCTAGTAGTGAGTTTGAGAAGAGGTCGGCTTCTTTAGGTTTCTTTGCCCATTTTGACTCTAGCGTAACAGAGAGAGAGATTGCTCTACATCTGAAACATGCAAGAGTTTTACAGGAAAAGTTTCTGGAGATAGTTTGTCAAAAGAAGCTTATTTCTGCAGTAACAGAGCTACATTTCTGTTTAGACCGATCTAAGATAATAGATTCTGCCTTGCAGTATTTGCTACAACTAACCCCATCTGATAGTATTGCGATCTTCTTGGCTTCAGAAGAGAACGAACTGGTTTTTGCGGGTGGAATAAATCCAGTATCTACCCATCCGTTAAAGTTGATAGATAATTTTGACTCAAGTAGCAATACTACTATGCAGGATAGTTTTATACTGAGAGCAGCACTTGATGGCAAATCCTTCATAGTAGCGGGTGAGGAGCTTGAAAAAGTTCCTAGATATAGTGGATACCGACTACAGTCTTTAGTTTGTGTACCACTCTACTTACAACTGAAACTTTTTGGCGTGATAGAACTTTTGACTACTACTGGAAGACCAGCTTTTACTGAAAAACACCTCAAGCAGGTAGAGTGGCTCGCGCTTTCTTGTTCTGCTGCTGTCTCAAATGCAGATAGTTTGAGCCATGCAGAAGAACTTTGTAATATAGACGATCTTACACAAGCCTATAATTCTCGTTACTTACATCAGTCGCTAGACTCAGAAATGAAAAGGTCGCGTCGCTACAAAGCTCCTTTATCTATAATATTTATAGATTTGGATGGCTTTAAGGCAATAAACGATACAAAAGGTCATCTTTGCGGAAGTGCTACTCTGACAGAAGTTGCAAAACTGATGACAGGGCTTGTGCGAGAGACTGATATTGTGGCACGATACGGTGGAGACGAATTTGTCATAGTGCTGCCAGAAACACCGGTGCAACGAGCTTTAATGACAGCAGAAAGAATTAGAAAGCAGATTGAGACCCATGCTTTTCGAGGAGGCGGAGATAATCAGATATATCTTACCGCTTCGTTTGGTGTGGCATCCTATCCAGAACACGCCTCTTCACCTGCCGCATTGATCCGATGTGCTGACAAAGCTATGTATAAAGCCAAGGAATCTAACAAAAATAAGGTTGTATTGGCAAGTTAGGCAAGCTAGATGGAAGCTAGCAAGTTTACTAGAGGTTGTACTTAAAAACATAAGAAATGAAACTCCGATCCCTTTTCAATGTCTTTTCAAACGATCTTGCAATAGATCTTGGGACAGCTAACACACTTGTATATGCCAAAGGTCGTGGAATAGTTGTCAGTGAACCTTCAATCGTAGCAATCAACAAAGTTACCAACAAAGTTGAAGCAGTTGGCAAAGAGGCCAAAGAGATGCTGGGTCGCACACCAGGCAACATAGTTGCTATTCGTCCAATGAAAGATGGTGTGATAGCCGACTTTGAAGTGACTGAAAAGATGTTGCAACACTTTATTAGAAAAGCACACAACGGTAAATCTTGGGTTAGTCCTCGTGTTGTAATTGGTGTACCAAGTGAAATAACTCAGGTTGAGAGGCGTGCAGTCATAGATGCTGCAAATAGAGCACGTGCTTCAGAAGTCTATCTTGTTGAAGAAGCTATGGCGGCTGCTATTGGAGCGGGACTTCCTATAACTGAGCCTTACGGCAATATGATAGTAGACATTGGCGGTGGTACTACTGATATAGCTGTCATCTCCCTTTCGGGCATTGTCTATTCGCGAGCAGTTCGTGTAGCTGGTAATGAACTCGATGAAGCTACAACGCAGTACATAAAGCGTAAATACAATCTTTTAATAGGTGAAAGAACAGCAGAGCAGATAAAGATAGAGCTAGGTTCTGCATATCCACTTGAAGAGCGGCTTTCGATGGAGATAAAAGGTCGTGATCTAATAGAAGGTGTTCCAAAGACGATAACTGTTTCGGACGATGAGGTTAGAGAAGCAATGGCAGAGCCTATATCTACTATAGTCAATGCTGTACGTGTAGCACTTGAGAGAACTCCACCAGAACTTTCTGCTGACATCGCTGATCGTGGAATAGTGCTTACTGGAGGAGGAGCACTTCTCAAAGGTCTTGATAAGTTGCTTATGAAAGAGACTCGCGTCCCTGTTTCACTTGCCGAAAATCCTCTCTCTTCGGTTGTACTTGGAACAGGTAAGATGCTGGCTGATTTTGAACTGCTCAAGAGGGTCAGTCTGGAGAGTGGAAGCAACTATGGTTATAACAATCACAACTAGTCCATTCTAGCTTTTTCCGCTCTGGAAGAGGCCAGAATTTTTTGGTAAGGCTTCGTGAACCAAAACTTTGACAAAATTACCCAGAGCCAAAGCAGCACAATCTGATAATATTAGAGCTGCCTTGGCCTGGGTTTTATACTTTATTGTGGGTTTTCAAAGTGTCTAGTGCTGAAACTACAAAAAATCGTGCACCACTGGTTTTAGTCATTCTACTTGTTGGGCAGCTACTTCTTGTCTCTTCACAAGCCCGCTCTCGTGGTGGTGAAAATTCAATGCTGAGAGGGTGGGTCGTTACAGTTGCTTCTTTACTACAAAGAGTAACTGGAGTATTTGGTGACAGAGTTTATGGAGTGTGGCGTGGGTATGTAGATCTCAGGGGTGCAAGACAAGAAAGCACACAGCTAAGATCTGAAAATGACCAGATGAGGCAAGAGATTGTACGTTTGAAAGAGGAGCTTTCATCCTATCAGAGAGAAGATTCACTCAAAAAAGTTCAGGAAGTTCTTCCTTACAAATCAATAACTGCAAAAGTGATTGCGCGTGATGGTAGCCTCTGGTTTAACAGGATTACCATTAACAAAGGTTCTCTTGCTGGAGTACAACTTGATCAGCCTGTTATGACTCCGGGAGGAGTTGTAGGAAGAGTGATAAAGATAGGGCCATTGGCTTCTCAAGTTCAACTGATCACAGATAGATATGCTGGAATAGGTGGGCAGCTTTCAAATTCAAGAGCTTATGGGGAAGTAAAAGGAAATGGCAAAAGCGAATGTGATATGCGCAATGTCTCTGGCTTAGAAAAGGTTGAAGAGGGAGAGTTGATAATAACCTCTGGACTAGATGGTATATATCCAAAAGGTCTCCTTATAGGCTATGTTGAACATATAGGTCTTGGAGGTGGAGCAAGAAACCACCAAATAACAGTTAGACCTTCTGCAGGTTTAGAAAAGTTAGAAGATGTTCTGGTTCTAGAACTTAAAGCAGAAGATTTAGAGATGAATGAGTCTATAAAGTAGAATAACACCTTTTCTAGGAAGTATTAAGCAAGTGAATATATTCAAAATAGTTCTGGTTGTTTTAGTAGTAGTAGCTCTTCAGGGAGCGTTCTCTCGCTATATCAGTCAGATCGACTACACGGACTTGACTTTGATAGTTGCAGTCTATCTCTCTTTGAAGCGCAATCCACTACAGGGTACTCTAGTTGGTTGTCTTGCAGGTCTTTCCTATGATGCGGTGGTTGGAGGACCGTTACTGGGAGCCAGTGGTTTTGCAAAAACTCTTATAGGATTTACTCTCTCTACAATCAATGTACACTTTGCTATAGACCGTAAGCTTATGAGGCTTTTTATGGTCATTCTAGCCTCTGCTGTAAACGTTCTTATCTTTCTGGGGCTTTATGGACTTTTTGACTCTCAAGCCTCTCTCCCAATAAGTAGTACACCTTCTGAAATTGGGAAATTGACAGCTTTTCAGGCCGCAGGTAATCTTATTCTTGCATTCTTTATATTTCCAATTCTTGACAAAGTCTTTGCGGAAGAGCCTTATGTAGGTGGACGCAGAGCAAGGATATAAGTAGCCGTGGATGCGCTGAAAACAAAAAAGGCTATATCGAAAGTATTTGACGACCCCGCTCAGCAACTTTTCAAACCTCGCGGTCGAATACTCTTTCTCAAATATTTTGTTCTTGTCTTCTTCATAGTGATAGGTGTTAGATTCTGGTATCTGCAAGTAGTGCGCCACGACCACTATGTAAAACAGGCGGAGAACAACCGTATTCGAGACATTCCCATTCCAGCACCTCGTGGGTCAATACTTGATAGAGAAGGTAGGATATTGGTTGACAGCAGGCCAACATATAGCCTGCTGCTCTATCAAGAAGATATGACAAACAAAGAAGAGACTGTACGAGTTTTGACCGAAAAGCTTGGTGTAGATAAAGATTTTCTTCTCAGACAGATGAATACTCCAGGTTCACGCTCACGCCCAATCCCAGTTAAGACCAATGTAAAAGAGTCTGATAGAGCTTGGGTAGAAGCTCACGAGCTTGAACACCCAGAGCTGAAAGTAGAACTCCAGCCACAAAGACGTTATCCGCATGGTGAGATTCTTGCTCACGTACTTGGTTATGTTGGTGAGATAAGCGAAGATCAGCTACGAGAACCAGAGTATGATTATTGCCGACCTGGAGACGTGATTGGCCAGGCTGGAATAGAGAAGAGCTACAACAAGATATTGATGGGTAAAGAAGGTTCCAAACGAGTAGTTGTTGACAGTAGGGGAAGAGTAATAGAGCAGTTAGAAGAGATACCTGCTATTGCTGGCCAGGACATAGTAACTACTATTGATATAGATATCCAACTAGTTGGTGAGCAGGCTCTTTCAGATACTGGCTTGAATGGTACTGTAGTGATCACTGACCCACAAGATGGTGGCATTTTGGCCATGGTCTCTCATCCATCCTATGACCCAAATCTTTTTGCAGCAGGTATCAAGCCTTCTGATTATGCAAAGCTTGTAAATGACCCGAAGAAACCGCTACGCAACAGAGCTATTCAAGACCGTCACCCTCCAGGTTCTACCTGGAAGATACTTATGGCCACAGCAGCCATGGAAGAGAGACTTCTAAAAGAGAAACAGGCTGTAGTTTGTGGAGGTGGTATATCGATAGGAAGTAGATTTGCCCAATGTCTTGGAAGCCACGGTGGTCCAGATGTACAGAGGGCTATAGAAGTTTCGTGTAATGGTTTCTTTTACAGAGTAGGTTTGATGCTTGGCATAGATAAGATGGAGAAGTGGCAAAAGAATTTTGGTGTTGGAATCAAGACGGGAATAGACCTACCAAATGAAATAAAGGGTATTGTTCCAAGTCGAGAATGGAAAAAGAAAGAGTATCCAAGTGATCCTAAGTGGCGAGATGGTGATACTATAAATGCTGCTATAGGACAGGCTGGTGTTAGACCAACTCCACTTCAGATGGTCTATGCAATCAGTGGTATTGGAATGCACGGAAAGTTCTACACTCCACATGTCTTCAAAGAAGCTAGAAAGAGTGAAAACTACCCTCAAATACTTTATGAACCAAAGGTGAAAGATCTACATCTAGCTGACGAGACTTGGAAGAATGTGACACAAGGACTTTGGCGTGTGGTTAATGGTTCTGGTACTGCTCGCAGAGCACAGATACCAGGCTTTGATGTCTGTGGAAAGACGGGTACTGCACAAGTAGTTAGTGTCAAGTCTGGTGCAAGTGGTGAGCAGAAAGAGCATGCTTGGTTTGTTGGCTATGCACCAAAAGATGCTCCAGAAGTTGGTGGTGTAGCATTAGTTGAGAATGGTGGTCACGGTGGAACCGCAGCAGCACCAGTCATAAAATCTTGCTTTGAAGAGTATTTGAGAAAGAAGAAAGGGTTACCAAAAGAGACTGAGCAGCTTGCTCAAACACTCTCTCAAGAAACAGCTACAAACAGAGTTTTGGCTACTGGTCAAGCTTCAACTCAAACAGAGTCTAGAGCTTCAAAACCTGAACCAAAACCTAGTCCAAATAACCCTGCTACGGGTTTAAGGCCAAACCGCTCTGAAGGACAAAGATCTACAAAACCTGACCGTCCTGCAGCAAGACAGGCAAGAGAGGTAGGACAGTAATGGGTGGAATCATTCTTAAAGACAAGAGAATGTGGCGAGACTTTGACTGGATGCTACTTTTAGCAGTCTTGTCACTTGCCACAATGGGCATAATAGAGATATATAGCTCACTCAGCTCGGCACCAGTCAATCCATATTGGCAAAAGCAGATGTTTGCTCTTGGGCTAGGTCTTTTTGCAATGGTTCTGACCATGCGATACGACTACAGAAAGCTCTATAACTACATTCCACACATCTATGTTGTCTGTATCTTTCTGCTTTTTATGGTTTTGATCTTTGGGCAAGAGGTGAAAGGACAGAAGAACTGGATAAACCTTGGTGTTTTTAACCTTCAACCTTCAGAGTTTGTAAAGATTGGAGTGATACTTGCGTTAGCAAGATATCTTTCGCCACTGAAGAAGGGTAACTTACCATTAAAGGACATAGCCATATCCTGTGCAATCGCTGCTGTTCCTGTTGGGTTGATAATGCTTCAACCTGATGCTGGTACTGCAACAACCTTCCTCCCAATACTTGGAGTGACCGTTTTTTTAAGTGGTCTCAACTTGAGACTTGTAATTGCTGCTGTAGTTGGCATTGCTATTATAGTTCCTGTCAGCTACATATATGTTCTCAGACCCCATGTTCTTAAGCCATACCAGATAATGCGCATAGAGGCTATAATCAATCCAGATCTGTTTGAGCAACCTGAATTTCGCCGTCAATTTGGCTACCAGACTATGCAGTCAATGATTGCTGTAGGTTCTGGTGGAGCAACAGGAACGGG
>JAEUQL010000290.1:0-1669 GCA_016789295.1 Blastocatellia bacterium
CCTTCAGTTCTATAGGCAAGTACAAAGTTCGACTCTTCGGAAAGCCTTGCTAGTAGTAGTTGAAAAGCTGCAACAAGAAAATTTTCTACAGAAGAGTTTATCTCTGCCACCGTTTCTTTCATTGTGTGGTAGCAGCCTATTTGTCTACTTTCTGAAGAAAAGTTAAAAGCAGTATGAGTATTTTGTTTCTTTTCGAGAGGAAGAAAAACTCTACCGAATTCTTGCTGATGCATTTTCTGCCAATAACTCTTACCCTCTGCTGCATCTTCTGAAGACAAAAGCTCGTTTTGCCACTCTGCAAATTGTATAAACCCGATCTCTTCTGTCTCACTGTCTATACCCAAATAGAAATTAGATAACCTTTGGGCAATATTGATAAGTGATCTTGTATCAGCAGATATAGCAGGAATAGTTATTAATAATGCGTGTTCATTTTCAGAAAAGCTTATTAAAACAGATGCCAACCCTTTACTTAAATTGAATGCTTCTCTCTCTTCTTGTAAAGTAGACTCTATAGCTAGATCTTTCGGTCTATTCTTAGCGTCCAGTCTTTTAAGTTCCAGAGGTTCAAAATCATTTAAAATTTGCACAGGTGTTTTCATCCCAGGCAAATATTCAAATGATAGTCTTAAAGCTTCATTTTGTGCTACAACAGATCTTAATGACAAGGTAAGTTTCTCTATCTCTAAACAGCCATTGACTAGCAGCACAAGCTGTGAGGTTAGATTAGAACCTTGTTCTTCCAAGTTCCAAAAACGCTTCTGCTCGACTGAAAGCCGAAAACCTTCAAGATAAGGTTGTTGCATATGTTTTAAAACCCTTTTTAGTTTATATGGAGTTGTGACCTAAGAAGACAAGCAGAAAGAATAATAAGAAGTATTGGATCGAGAGAAGCCCGCTTTGTTTCATCTATCTTTGGTAAACGATCCAACAGTCCAATAACTGATTTTTGACTAAAAAACGGTATGGAAGCTAAATCTTCGCCCCTCAAAGTATCTTGTAGTAATTGGTGGAGTTTATTGTTGTTTTTTAAGCTTACAGGAGGGGCAAAAAATGGATGCTTTGGGCGGTTGTATATAGTGTCTGTGATGAACGGTTTTGCAACTTCTCTCAAAGCGTACTTCTCTTTCGAGCCACGTATTAGAAGTGAAATTGGCATGTTTTTGACAAATTCAAAGACTTTATGATCTAGAAGCGGTACTCTTACTTCTATTGAGTGAGCCATCTCTAAACGTTCTGCAAACAGCGTGTAGTTTGGAAGAATGGATCTTGTCCATAGATAGAGTGACTGAATTATTGGCTTTCTTTCTGACAGTTGTGATCTCTTATCAAATTGACTCAGAAAGAGTCTGAAAGGATCACGGTTCTTCATATCTGAGATGTAATTATCTGATAATAAGATATGGAAAATAGACCGACCTACTGCAAGTTTTTTCATCCAAGACGGTATGAAACCGAGAAATCTCTGAACGAAAGCCAGAGATTCTGGCACTCTGCTCTCGTCTTCTCTTACAAGTAAGTCTTGACGAGCTTGCATATAACCAGCAAAAAGCTCGTCTGCACCTTCTCCAGTTAAAACAACTTTGTAGCCATACTGATGAACTTTCTGACATAATAGATAACGAGCAACTCCATGCCAGTTTATTCCTAATGTCTCTGCATGTCCTAC
>JAEUQL010000290.1:1679-5358 GCA_016789295.1 Blastocatellia bacterium
TTGTAGCAATATCATCTTGAGTAACAAGTAATGGATGAAAGTTTATGTTAGCATTCCTAGCTGTTTCAGCAGCAATAGATTTTTCATCATAATCACTGTGATCAAATGATACAGTGAAAGCTTGGATAGGCGTTCTGCAATGGCGTGCTGCCATACTGGCTACAGTTGAAGAGTCCAATCCACCACTTAAGAAACTGCCCACTGGGACATCTGCTCGTAGTCTTATCTCTATTGCTTCATCAATTTCCGTTCGCAGTTGTTCAATGTAGTTATTTTCATCGGGCAAAATAAGCTCTGATCCTGACTTTGGATAGTCAAGATCCCAATATTTTACTATCTGAAAATGATTCTCTGTTGCAAGCAAGTAGTGGCCAGGTGGAACTTGATAAATTCCTTCAAATAGAGTTCTATCTTGGTTTAGATAAAGAAAGAGCTGCTGAAAAAACGAGTCTCCATCCCAACGGGCAGGAACTCCCATAGCAAAAAATGCTTTAGCTTCTGAAGCCAAAATTAGCCTGTCTTCATGCCTAGTGTAGAAAAGAGGCTTAATACCAAACCTATCTCGTGCAGCAAATAGCAGCTTGTTTATATCATCCCAAATAATAAAAGCAAACTCACCCCTCAGATGCTGAAGACAGTCAGTACCATACTCTTCATATAGATGTAATGCTATCTCACTATCGGAGCGAGTACGTAGTCGATGGCCAAGTCTTTCTAACTCTTTTTGAACTTTTTCGAACTGATAAAACTCTCCATTTACAACAATCTTTATATTATCTTCCTCATTAGCAATTGGCTGATCACCTGTCTCCAAATCAATTATACTCAACCTAGCGTGCCCTAGAGCCACCCGTTTGTTGTTGGACATCCAGACTCTCTGTTGATCTGGCCCTCTATGATAAAGCCTCTTGGTTGCCTGCTCGACAACCTCTTCAGAGATGGCCAAGTGCCTTGAGATAACTCCTATAATTCCACACATTATTTTCTACTCTTTGGATCGTGAATTGAAAGGGTCTGACATTGCAACTAATATTTTTCGCTCACCAATAAATGGATTACGTCCGTGAGCAACCAGCATGTTATCTAACAGTAATATATCTCCTACTTCCCATAAAAAGCTTACTGTTGCTTGCTTGTAGGCAAGCCTAACTTCTTCAAGCATCTCCAAAGGAATTTCAGTACCATCACCAAAACAGGCGTTTCTAGGCAGATCTTCAACTCCAAATGTATTGAGCATGGAAGCTTGTACTTCAGGAGAAAGATTGGATATATGAAACAGGTGTGTTTGATTAAACCAGAGCATCTCCTCAGTTTTTGGATGCTTAATAACAGATGGACGGCGTTGACTAGTCCTGAGTCTTCCACTATCTTTCCACTCAAAATCTATAGGAGCCTTCCTGCAGTACTCTTCTACATCTTCTCTACGGTCTGTCTGAAAAGCCTCTTGCCAGCCTAGATCTATTCCAACACCGTAGTTACGCAAATACATAACATCTTTTTCTATAAATGCTTGTCTAACTTTTGATGATATAAACTGAAAAACCTTACGACTATCTGCAATGGGAGTCTCTCCACCTTCTAACGGAGCCTGTTCACAGTAGAAACATATCTTCATAGGCCAAGTGTAAGCATATGAAAATTCATTGTGTAATGCTATGTGTTGATGAGATGGATATTCTGTAGAAGTGTATATTCCATTACCAAGTTCAGTTCGGGGTGTAGATCTCTCCTGATATTTTAATATATCTTTTGAGACTGTTTTTACAAAGGCTTCAAAGTCAGCTACCCCTTTTATATTAAATCCTCTAAATAATATCCCTCCATATTCCAAAAGCTTCTGATTTATAAAGTCCAAACTACTGCTTGCCCAAACAGCTAAATCTATCTCGTGAACCGAAGGTGAGACTACTAGAGGTAGATTCTGGTCTACTGAAAGAAAAGAGGTTTTTACAAGATTGGTAGCAGATACTTTGGTAGCTTTTGCCTTGAAGTTGCGTAAATTATCTAGGTTCGACTTACGTTTATTTGCTGCTTCCATAACCTTATTCTGCCTTTCATCTTCTTCGAGTTGTTTTAGAAACATTTCTGCAGGTGTTTCTAAATTTTGTGGAAAACTGGAAAGCATCCAAGTAAATCTTCTTAGTAAATTACTTATTGTAATATCAGTGAAAGAACCTGAGTCATAAAGAGTTTCTATCACTAGCTGTTGATTGGGGATAATGGTTAATGCAATGGGATAGTTTGACTGTGTAGTACACACGATATCTTCTATCTTAACATTTCCTAAATTTTCAAAAGAGGCTGTCATTGAAGGGTTCAGAAATATCAAAATAGTATTAAAAAGCTGCCTCGACTTTTGAATCTCACTCCAACCTAGAATTTTGCCAAGGGGAGTGTATTCAAATTTACAGACAATACTTTGTTGAGTATGCAACTGCCCAAGTAATGATAACAGAGTTTTATTGCTCTCTATTCTTACTCGTACAGGTAGAGTATTTACAAATAATCCAACAATAGACTCTACGCCTTCTAAGGAAGGAGGGCGGCCAGAAAAAGCTACACCAAAGACTATATCACTGCTTTTGACATAGTAGCTAAACAGCAAAGACCATACTGTCTGTACAAGTTCGTTTAGTGTTACCTTATTTTTTCTGGCTATTTCCTGCAGTAGAGTAGTAGTTTCAGTTGAAACTTCTACCTTCTTAGCTTTATAGAGACTTGGTGTCGGGTTTGTTATATCAGGAGTAATAGCTGTTACTTGATTAAATCCTTTTAGAAAACTACTCCAAAAATTTGCAGCCTCTTCACTTTCTTGTTTTTTGAGCCATACTACATAATCCTTGTAAGACTTACTTGGGGTAAGCTGTAAATACTTTCCCTGACAAAAGGATTCATAAAGTGTAAATACTTCTTTCAGTATGATCTGAATTGACCAAGCATCGTGTATCAAGTGGTGTATAGTCCAGACAAATCTATAGGAGAAGTGGTCAAACTTTATTAAGGCTATCTTCATTAGTGGTGCAACAGTTATATTGCTACCCGCTTCGGTCATTTCAGTAAGACAGTGGTCAAACTTCTCTTTCTGAACATCTTTTGGGAAAGTCGTCCAATCGTAAATTTCTAGTGGCATAGAAACGTGTCTGTGAACAACTTGCACGGGTTTACTTATTCCTTGCCACATAAAAGCAGTTCTAAGTGCCTGGTGGCGACTAACAATTTCTTGCCAAGCTTTTTCAAAAGCAGAGACATTAAACTGACCTAATAATGTACACGTCCATAACTCAACATACATAGCATTATTTGCATCAGAAAGTACTTGAAAAAGCATCCCCTGCTGTGCAGGTGACAGTGTATATATATCTTCTATATTTTGAGATTTCATAGCTATTCTGCTGCGAGTATCTTGTCCAGATCGGCTTGGCTCAACTCGGCTTCTGGGAAGTCTATTGGAGAAAGTTTTGTGTTGGCCTGCTGGCTATTGTTTATCAGCTCAGTGAGATTGTCTGAAAAGCTTTTTGCTAAAGACTCTATGGTGTCCCGACGGTGAATGTTTCTGCTGTAAGTAAAAGAGAAGTTCAGTTTTCCTTCTAACACACTTCCTACTACTTGGAGTAAGTAATTACGTTTGGCAGATGGTGAGTAGAGAGGCTCACAAGAAAACTTAGAAAGTTTCAGTATA
>JAEUQL010000291.1 GCA_016789295.1 Blastocatellia bacterium
CGTCTCTTCGGTCAAAATGGTGAGCTTCTGATTTGGCGAACAGATGGAGATAGCTTCAACGCCAGACGAATAATTGATAAGAAAACAGACAAACCTGACGAAATTGAATATTTCGATGAACCACAAGTTCTTTGGGGTAGAGAGATTGAATACAGTGATGAAGACTTCACCATAGTTCGAGAAGGTCAAGGTGTACGCCATGCCTTTCCAATGAAGTTAGAACCATCAGCTTTTCAATCAAGTGAAGATGAAAAGAGCCGTTCACGCCCACTTCGCCTACTGGTGAGACATTATCTTGCTTATGACGAGGACGGATGTGTCTATATAAATCTAAGTAGGTTAGTAACAATTAAGAAAGGTAAGTAACATGACAGAGAAACTGAGAGGTATAGTAGAAGGTTTTGATAAAAAGCAAATCATTGTAAAAATTAAAGTAGCTACAAATGATTTTGAATATTTTGCTGATGTAAAACTTTTTTCGAAGTACAACCTGCCTACCCCTAATGTAGGCGATGAGATATATTTTTGCCCTGGAACACCACAAGGTAATCGAATCAAAGTAAGCAAAATTCTTCCTAAAGATACTTATACTAATGAAGAACGCGAAGAACGCTTTGAAAAGACAGTGTTACCACGTCCTAATAATCAAAGTAATCAAAAAAATTCAGATTTTACTAATCCTTACTCTTTTGTTCCTGTTCTACTTCCACTACCTAATAAAAGAAATTCATTCAAAAAATCATTTGTTGACCATGATAAATATGAAGATTTATCAGGTACTATTGTTTGTAAAATAACCACACTTTCTCCTTTTTTCATAGCAGAAACACATTTAGAAGAAAATAATCACAAGATATTAGATTTTTTGTCTTTTGATAGAAAGGATAACAATTGGCGGCTTCCTGTCATTCCTGGCTCCACTTTGAGAGGAGTTATTCGCTCAATTTCTGAAGCTGCAAGTAATAGCACATATACAGCTATAAGTTCTGAAATCCTAGATTACCGTGCTCTAAGTAAAGCTAATAAATTGAAATGTGGGCAGATAGTCGAACTTCCAAAAGATGGAAAACCTGGAAAAATTAAGGTTTTAGAATCAGCTAAGCTAAAATTTGGGAACATCCCTGAAGATGCAATTGACACAGGCAAAGGGTGGGCAAAAATTGAGAGTACAAAAAATGGTAAAAAACTGGCTGTTTCCTGCAGTACCGAAAAGTCAAACACTGAGCAGAAGAAAGAAGGTTACTTTAAATTGACTGGGGAAAACCTAATTGATACTAAAAAGCATGAAAGATTCTTTTTTGAAAAGAACAACTCTCCTATCAGTTTTTCACTTTAAGAAGCCGAAAAATATAACATATTGATCAAAAATCAGAATGAGCAAGCTAAAAAACAAAAAGATGCTATGGAAAGAGTTCCAGAGTATAAAAAAGATAAAAACTTTCTGTTAGTTGAAGATATTTGTAATCGGAAAAATGCACCGTTAGCTGTTGGACATCTTGTTTACTTTCAAGAAAAAGATTCAAATGCAGTAAATCTGGGATATGTATCTATTCCACGCTGGCAGTATGAAAAATCTATTCACCAAAAACTAGATGACTATTTTTATCCTGCTGAAGATGCAGAAAGTTTATGCCCAACTTCACGAATATTTGGGTTTGTTAGAGACAAAACAATAAGTGATAAAAAATATGATGTAGGCATAGCCTCTTATGCTGGCAGAGTCTATTTTTCAGACGCAAAAATTGAAGGAAAAATCAAATATGATGAAAATATAATTTTAGGAATTTTGAGTTCTCCTAAACCAACTACACGAGAGTTTTATTTAACTCATAAAAGTGACCCAAAAAAGGTTTGGGTTCTTGATGATAAAAAAGAACACAAAGGCTACAATGAAAGTGATATGACTTTACGTGGAAGAAAATTTTATTGGCACCAAGAGGATAAAGGTCAATATCATCTAAATGAGAAATCTTCACAAAACTCAACACTAAAAAGAATTTTAGGTAAAGACAATGAATTCATTTTTACTGTACGCTTCGAAAACCTTGAGGAATACGAATTGGGGTTATTGCTGTGGAGCCTAGCTTTAGAAGACTGTATGGCCCACAAAATAGGAATGGGAAAGCCGCTAGGTTTGGGAAGTGTGAAGATTAAAATTCATTCTTTAGAAATAATTGATAGAAAAGTTCGTTACCAAAGCTTTCTTGAGGAAAATGCAAGTCTACAGCAAGGTATCACAAAAGAAAATGATTGGAAAAAGTATGTTTCTACCTTCAGAGAATGGATGAAAGACCACTTTGGAGAAGATTTTAATCAATTAAAAAACGTTAAAGCACTACAAAAAATTTTGACTTACCCAAACAATGAAACTATTCATTACCCTCTCAGAAAGAATTGTAATGATAAAAGTTATGAATGGTTTACCGAGAACCGTAAACCAGAAAATGCAAAAGATGCTCAAGTTCTTCCATACCCATTCTCTGTAACTGGAATTGAGGATTTCTTAAAGAGAAATTAAAGTTAGGTGTTCTTAAAAAACTCTACTTTCTTGAAGAACTTGCTGCAAAATGTAGTCTTGAATACCATATCTAAAAGTATATATGTGATAGCTGAACAACTTATGCATCAGTCAAAATAGTAATAATCGGCAAGTAGGTAAAGAGTTTAGAGTAATAAATTGACTTTCATTGGTGCTTACAATAGAATCACCTTGCTAGTTATTAGTGTTCTTAAGTACTAGATCCACTCTTTAATCAATATATTTCTCGTGAAATTAACTTAATAGTAGTTGAGATAGGCTTTTGTGGCTTAAGCCTGCTACTAGTTTGAATATTGATGGAAAGAGGAAGTTTCTGAAGTGTCAGGAGAGGTGTTTTGGAAGAGTATCCAAAGTATTTACAGTTATTTAGAAGCTTAGACATCTACTTACTGATGGCTTTCAGAGATGAAAAGCTCAACTCATCAATAGATGAATATCTCAAAGCATTTATCAAGGGAGAGGCTACAGTAGCAGAAGAGCATTTAGAGATAGCAAGTGTTATAGCACGAACGATGATTAAAAAGTCTGGTGAACGGGTAGGGATAGATACTGTTGAATACTATTCAAAAGTGTCTTTTGAAATGGCTAAGAAGTTATTCAAAGCAAGGCGAACGACAGAAGAAATTTCCAAAATAGCAGCTATCGATAACTTTCAAGAGTGTATCAATAAGTTAGAAAAGGCAAAGCTTATTTTTATAGAACACGAAGCTATACGGGATGTTCAAACAAATGTCTCTTTATTAGCCAAATTTCTTTCAAGAGCAGGTCGAATTGAAGATGCAAATCAAGAAATTGAGATTTGGCTAAAATCAGCAGAAGAGAAAGGATATCTTTTTAATAAAGCACAGCTTATTTATCAACAAGCTCAAATAGCAGTCTATCAAGGATCAGAACAGTTAGGCGTACAAAAAGCCTTGGAAAGCTTAGACATTTGTAACAGAGTAGGTGTTGAAAGTTTTACTCTTTATCCATTATTTCTTATCTCGCAGATTCAAGCTGAATTTGGACAGAGCCAGTTAGCATTCACTAAATCAC
Source organism: Blastocatellia bacterium (assembly GCA_016789295.1). GTDB lineage: Bacteria > Acidobacteriota > Blastocatellia > Chloracidobacteriales > JADJPF01 > JAEUQL01. Next base: position 3,575 of record JAEUQL010000291.1, read on the forward strand.
TGGAAGGGCTTTCAACAAGTTTGAAGTATAACAATTTGGCTTTTGCCTCACAGTTTTTTCAGTGTTCTGGTTTGGCTAGTTTTGGGTTGAATCTACCTGAATTGGCAGAAGCATATGTAAAAGAAAGTGTTAGAGTTTCTAAACAAGGTAATCTATTTGTATACCTTGCTGTTGCTAGGACTGTGCTAGCAGTACTTCTTGCAGAAAAAGGTAATTTTGTAGAAGCCAAAAATTTGATAGAAAAAGCAAGATTGGAAGATACAGCCAAAGTTTCAGATCCAGCAACTAGAAGACAGCAAATTTTTAGAATTAGTGGCTATGAGGGAAAAGTTTATGGACTTGCAAAAGACTTTTCTAAAGCAGAACAATGTTATAAACAGTCACTTCAGTTGGCTGAAGAGCTTGGGTATGAAAAGATTTTGGGTCTTTACCAGACTGTACAAGGTCTTGGAGAATCTCTGCTTGAGCAAGGCAAGAATGAGGAAGCTTTGAAAGTACTATTAAAAGCTAGAGATATGTATACAAAGGCACAGCTAAACCTGCAGGTTAAAGGTAACAACAGACTTTTAGACGTCAACTTTTCTACAAGAAAGATTGACGAAGCAATAAAGCTAGTTCAAAGGTGAAGAGCCAAAAACTCTAGGAGGACAGACGCCTCCAGCCGTTCCTGTTGTCTTTACAACCACAGGCTCATATTTGGTTACATCTTCGTCGATTATGTCATAGTACATAAGGAAGTGGTTCAAGTTGGCTTGGTCTTCTGGTGGAAGATTATGAACAGTAACTAAGTAGTTAATACCTGCTTCAGCTTTCAATCTCAACTCTTGTGAAAAACCAGAGATTAGAACTTCCTGATTGCTATCGAGATCTATTCTTGCTGCTGGCTTTCCTATCTGCCTACGAAATGTTAGAACTTTATCACTTCCATCAGTTGCTACAAACTTGTACTTCTCTTTACTAATCTGATATGTGTAGAAAAGTCCTGTATTGAACTCTATCTTACCTAAAAACCCTTTTTCTTTGACCTTCAATCTTCTGCCATAAAGGTCATTTTCAATATCTAGAGTCCAACCAAAGTCTTTACTATCATTCTCTCTCCCTTTCAACCCAAAGTATCTCTCTAATTTTCTGTTAGCAGCTACTTCATTGTTTACTGAATCAACCGAAACTGTCAGCGTTGTTTTCAACTCTCTTTCTGTAAATCTAGCTATTTCTCTGGTTTGATTCTTTCCTGCTCTTTTATCTTCTATCAATTTATAGACAACTAGCTCTGGTGTGTGGTGATGAGCATCTATTATTCCAACACTCACTTTCCTTGGGTTTCCCATAAACAACCCCATCATTCCATCAAACTCGAAGGTCACTGTTGAAACCTTCAAATTGGACGACCCTGTTGGAGCTATCAAAAACAGCGATATTAAAAGAAAGAGGCAATAAAGTAGCTGTTTCATAAACTGTTTCCTTATACTTACATACATTAGCTGATAGATGGACACTTATCGAAAGAGTTTACAATCATAACATACACACTAAAACCCGTCAGACCTTTTTTTCTAGATATGCAACTAAGGACGATTTTATTGAAATTTAATAAAGCAAAGACAAAGCTGCTATCTGGATTTTTAGACACATACTTGAGGCTGAGTGCTAAAGATATTTCGTCGAGAACCGGAGAAGTTCTCCAAAGAAGAAAAGGTGTGGATTATGGAGAAACTCTTGGATACAAGAAGGGCTTGAGAGTGGCAAGCTCAAAGAACCTTGTACTGAAGCTACTT
>JAEUQL010000292.1 GCA_016789295.1 Blastocatellia bacterium
ACAAGCTCCAAGCTTGAGATTGGCAAACACGTCTTAAAAGCCAAACTCAGCTACCAAGCCTGCAACGATCAAGTCTGTTTTGCTCCGAAGACTGTAGAAGTCTCTTTACCTGTTGAAGTTGTAAGTAGCAGCAGCAAAATCAAACTGATCCATCCAGAGATCTTTGGTGCCAAGCAACAAAAAGCTGTCAGGAAAAAGAGTTAAGATTTGCCATTTAACGAACCGTTTAGTGGCTGAATCCCCAAAGTCTCTTGTAGGTGGCTCACAACCTGTTCGGATATTTTGCTTAGCTCTCCTTTTATGGTGCAGCCAGAAGCATTTCTGTGTCCACCACCACCAAACTTCTCTGCTACCTTTGCAACGTTGACTTGTCCTTTGGAGCGTAAGCTTATCCGAAAAACCCCTGGCGAAATCTCCTTGAAGAAAGCCACAACCTCTATCTCGCCAACAGCCAAAGGGTAGTTGACTATGCCATCTAGATCTTCTTCTGTAGCATCGGCTTCAGCCATAAGATCTGAAGTAGTTGTGAGCCAAGCTACACGCCCTGTGTCATCTCTCTTGAGAGTAGAAAGAGCAAGACCAAGCATCTTTATTTTGCTATATGGATAAGAGTAGAAGAGGGCTTGAGAGATATGTGCTGGCTTTACACCTTTTCTAACAAGCTCTGATGCTATTTTGAAGGTTCGCTCAGTTGTATTTGAAAAATGAAAAGAACCTGTATCAGTAAGCAGTGCGGTGTATACACACTCAGCTATTTGCTGGTTTACTGAAACTCCCAAAGCCTTGCAAAGGTTGTAGATCATTTCTCCAACAGCCGATGCAGTTGAATCTATCCAGTTTATCTGGCCAAAAAGTGCTGTAGTACTGTGATGATCAATGTTTACTACAAACTGCTTGTCTAGGTTGAGTAGACCTGGTCGGTCTATGTCACTGCATTCTATAACAAAGGCAGCATCATATCCATCAGGTACACTTGATACCCTTAAAACATCTTTTGCTCCTGGCAGTTCAGAATAGGCATGAGGAACATTATCTCGCATAAGAACTTGAACATCTTTATCCAAACTTTTCAGTGTCCAGTAGAGAGCAAGTGAAGAACCAAGACTATCACCATCTGGTCTTATATGAGAAGTGATACAGAAGTGCTTTTTTGATTCAATAAGTTCAACAACTTGACTTAACATCTATCATGAAGAAAGAGTAGAGTTTCTAACTTAACTTTTCTCTTTCTTTCTCCTCTTCTAGGATCTGTTCAATTCTTAAAGCTTTCTTCATAGTGTCATCATATCTGAAGATAAGCTCTGGAACACGTTTGATCTGTAGACGCATAGCTAATTGATGGCGGACAAAACCAGATGCATGCTCCAATGCTTTGAGTGCTACACTGATCTCCTGCTCTTCACCATTTATGTCAACATAGACTTTGGCGTGACGCAGATCTTGACTAACTACAACTTCTGTTATGGTCACACTGGTGAGCCGGTCATCGAGTAACTCAAATTCCACTATTTCTGCAGCCTCTTGTCTAATAGCTTCTGCCAGTCTTTCAGCACGGTTAGTTGTCATTGTTACTTCCAAATAAAGATTCTACTTCTCGTAGCTACAGTTCTGTTGCTGCTACTTTTTCTACAATATAAGCCTCGATAATATCGCCAAGCTTCAAATCTGAAAATTTCTCTATGCCTATTCCACACTCAAATCCTTGCTTAACTTCCGAAGCATCTTCTTTAAACCTACGAAGGCTCGATATTTGTCCTTCATAGACTACGACACCGTCTCTGAGAAGGCGAGCTTTAGCGGTACGTTTGATAAGGCCATCTATCACCATGCAACCACCAATGTTGCCTGCTTTTGGAATCTTGATAACCTTTCGTACTTCAGCTTTCCCTAGTACTACCTCTTTCACAGTAGCGTCAAGCATACCGATCATTGCATTTCTGATCTCTTCTTCTATCTTGTAGATGATGGTGTGCAGGCGTATGTCTACATTTTCCATACGTCCAAGCTCTTCAGCTCGCTGTTCAGGTCTGACGTTGAAGCCAATGATTACAGCAGTGTGTGCCATATCATTACTTGCAGCAGCCAACAAGACATCTGATTCTGTGATTGCACCAACACCACTTCTTATTACTCTTACTTTCACTTTATCGGTTGAAAGCTTCTGAAGAGTATCTCTGAGAACCTCCACAGAACCTTGTACGTCAGCTTTGATAATTACAAGGAGTTCTTTGAGCTTGCCGGCCTGCATGGCACCAAAAAGGTCTTCCAGTCGCTGTGCAGAGCTACGAGAAAGTTCGAGCATTCTCTTTTTAGACTGGCGTAAAGTACTTATCTGCTGAGCTTTAGCAGCATCGGTTACTACCTGTATTTGATCGCCAGCCGAAGGAACGCCTTGAAGCCCCAAAACCTCTGCTGGTGTTGACGGGCCTGTTTCTTGAACTTGTCTTCCACGGTCATCAAACATTGCTCTAACACGACCAAAGAAGAGACCTGCACTGATTGGATCACCCACTTTAAGAGTTCCATTTTGAACAAGAACTGTTGCTACTGACCCACGACCTTTATCAAGTTTGGCTTCGAGTACGACACCTGTACCCAATCTTTTTGGATTGGCCTTCAGGTCTAGAATATCTGCTGTCAATATTATCATCTCTAGAAGAGCGTTGAGGTTGATACGCTGTTTTGCCGATACTTCAACCATGACCGTATCACCACCCCAGCCATCCCAAAGAAGCCCGTGTTCGGACAGTGCTTGTTTGACCCTGTCTGGTTGTGCTTGTGCTTTATCTATCTTGTTTATTGCTACAACAATTGGGACGCCCGCAGCTTTTGCGTGCTCTATAGCTTCAATGGTTTGAGGCATCACTCCATCATCAGCAGCCACTACTAGAACTACTACGTCTGTAACCTTCGCTCCACGAGCACGCATCATTGTGAATGCCTCGTGACCAGGAGTGTCTAGAAAAACTATCTTTCTCAGTTTCTCTGGATTGTCTGGATCTGCCACTTCTACCGAGTAAGCACCTATGTGCTGAGTTATACCTCCAGCCTCGCCTTCTGCAACACGAGTTTTGCGGATGGCATCGAGCAAGCTTGTCTTTCCGTGGTCTACGTGTCCCATTACTGTCACGACAGGTGCTCTATAGGTACTGTCTTCCAGAAGTTCTAGAGTCTCTTCAACTTCGGCCTCTGCAGTCATCTCTTCAAAAGCTGCAAAACCAAGGTCATAGCCAAACTCTTTGGCAATCTCTTTTGCCACATCAGCATTCAAAGTCTGGTTGATAGTGGCCATAACGCCTTTACCAAGCAACAAAGAGACTACATCTTTTGGTTTCACATCCAACTTCTCTGCAAACTCTTTTACAGTACTTCCTTCAACCAGTTTTATAGGCTTTAGCTCTTTTGGAACAGCTACTTTTGGAACAACATGAGCTGAAACTGTTGAGGGAATATGCCTCATTGGAAGCTTTTCTCTGTCCTCTTTTTTGGTGTGAATTGGCTGCTGCTTTCCAGATGGTGCAGTCCGTCTACCCTTTTTGCGAGTGTCAGGAGGAGGAATATATGTTGTTCTCTGCCCTTCTGGTATTTCAACTTCTCCTGCAGCAGGTGGCTTCTGGAAAGACTGCATAGGTTTTGAAACGAGCCTCTGCTGTTGATGTTGAGCTTGTTGAGGCTGTTGATTCTGATTGTAGCCTTGTCCTCTGTCTCTCTGACCTTGGTGACCATGCCCATGTCTATTGTCCTGCTGTCTGTTGTCTTGTTGTCCTCTTGCCTGCTGTCCAGCTTGTTGTTGATTTTGGCCATGTCTTTGAAAGTTCTTGTGCGGCTGATTCTGTTGCGGCTGACCATGTTGAGGTCTCTGCTGTTGTCCCTGTGGAGCAGTTCTCTGCTGAGGAGGCTGTGGAATTTGAGCTTGCACTTTTAGAGGTATTATCTGCGTCCTCACGGGTGCTGTGCCTTTGTTCTGTCCAGCAGGGGTGGCAGGTGGAGGTGGAGTAACAACGGGTGGTGGTGGTACAAGTTTGTTTATAACAACTGATTTTGTTGGCTCTGTACTCGGTTTTCCACCAATAGATGGTTTAACAGTAGTGGTTTTGTTTACCGGTTGTACTGCAGCAGGAGCTTGCGTAGTTTGTTGTGTTGCTGCAGGTCTTGCTTGTGGTGGTGGAGTTTGAGCCACCACTGGTTTTGGCTTCTCTGGTGCTACTTCAACTGCTGGTTTTGGCTTCTCTGGAGAAAGGGCTGGTTCTGGTGCAGAGATGGTAACAGTAGGTTTAACTTCTTCAGAAGGAGTTGGAGAAGGCACTGTTGCAGCAGCAGGGCTTTCAACAGAAACAGCTATTGGTTGTGTAATGGTCTGTGAAGGAGCAGCAGTCTGTGTCTGTTCAGGGCGTGAAGGCTCTATTCTGATTATCTTCGGTTTTGCAGCATCGTCTCCTGAACGGCCAGCAGCAGTTTGGGCAGGGATCGGTGTTTCTATCTTCTTTACAACTTTCACTTGAGAAACTTGTTGAACCTTTGGTTCTTCTTTCTGTTTTGAAATAACCTCTTGTTGAGGTCTCTCTATAACCTCTTCAAACCTAACTTTTGGAGGTTGGCTTGTTACAGAACGTGGGCTTTCCGTAACTTGCGAGGGAATAGAAATGGGTGCACCAGAGTCCATTTGGTGTTTTATCAGCTTGACACGCCTTTCTGCTTGAGATTTCTGTGGAAAATACTTGCTTTTAACCTTTTCAGCAATATCTAGCGGAACTGAATTTGAAGGAACACTAACATCGTATCCGAATCTTCTTACCTCCTCGATAACTTTTTTGTTATCAAGTTTCAGTTCTTTGGCCAAATCATATATTCTAACTTTTGACATTCAAACTCCCTTCAATTATTGCCTAACAGTTGCCGACTAGCTTGTTAGCTAAAAATCCTTCAAATTCTTAATGGCATCTCTACACTCTCAAGCAAGTTTAACAGATGCTAACATTCCGTTACCTATTCTTCTACCTCCTCATCCTGAGTATCTTCAACTCTGGAATCGGTCTGTTTCGACTGTCCTGGTGCTTTCTGTTTGACTTTTACTTCCATAACTTTTCTTGCAAATTCTGCCAGTGAGTTTGCGTCATCCAAGCTCACATCCAGAAGTGTAGATATCTCGTCTACTGTTCTCTCAGAAAGCTGCTCAATAGTCTCTATGCCAGCACCTTTTAAAGCTGCTGAATGGACTGGGTCGATACCTTCAATGGCATTTATTGGCACACTTGTAGATGACATCAGAGCCTCCATCTGGATGGCTACCTCGCGCTTCATCTCTCCTTCGCTTCTTATATCTATGTGCCAAC
>JAEUQL010000293.1 GCA_016789295.1 Blastocatellia bacterium
AGACATTGAAGCTGCTGCTCTAGCTTATGAAAAGAAGATAAGAGAGTTTTTCAGTTTGGCAGATGGTCAATGGGCAGCCTTCGATCTGGTGCTACTAGGAATGGGTGACGATGGTCACACGGCTTCACTCTTCCCAGGTACAAAAGCTCTGTCCGAGACAAGGCGAATAGTAGTTGCTAACTGGGTTGAGAAGCTGAGTACAAACCGCATGACACTCACTTATCCTGCTATTAATCACGCCAAAAATGTGCTTTTTATGGCAGCAGGAGCAGCAAAGACAGCTCCTCTTAAAGAAGTACTAAAAGGTGAAAAAAATCCTAACCTCTATCCTTCACAGCTTATAAATCCTGAAAATGGTAAGCTGTACTGGATGATAGATGAGGCTGCAGCAGGTGATGAAAAGTACTAGAGTGCCAATGGCTACATAATGTCACTACACTCTTCAATAGAAAAGACTGATGAGTTCTATTCTAAAAGTAACTATCACCTGTTATGGTGGATAGTCTAGGGTTTGTAAGCTACTTCTTCTCCTCTATTCCCATCTGTTCTAGTGCTGTCTGGTAACAGTCTGGGCAGACACCGTGGCTGAACACGCTGCCAGTCTGCTCGTGTATGTATAGTTCCAACTGTTGCCAGTAGTTCTGATCGTTACGAATCTTTTTGCAATACATACAGATGGGCAGAAAGCTTTTCAACTGCTTTATCTGTTTACTAAAATCTAGAATCCGTTCGGCAACCCTCAGACGCATCCATATAGTCTCTTTGTCCAGAGGTTTGGTCAAAAAATCATCTACACCAGCATCCATGGCAATTCTATAGTTCTCTTTTTCACCAGATTTTGCTGTTAGAAGTATAAAGTAGGTGTATTCAGAAGATGGTTTCGAGCGTATCTTCTGGCATAACTGCAGGCCATCTATGCCTGGCATTACCCAGTCACTAACTACAATACTTATTGGCTGTTTACGGAATATCTCCCAGCCTTCTACTCCATCATTTGCTAAAACAGTTTCATAACCAAACTTCTGAAAAGTGGCTCTCAGAAATGACCTAGATGTAGGTTCGTCTTCAACAACAAGGATCTTCATGAGTTGCTCTTTAAAAGAAACATAGGTGTAGCAGAACCACCACCTGCTGTGACATTCAGAAGAGAGAGCTTGGAAAGCCTTATTCCGCACCACTCGACTCTGCTACCGTTCCAAACATAAGGGTCAAGGTCTGAGAAACGCTCGTCAAACCTCAATTCACCATCAACTATACTTGGATAAGATTCTACACCTAACGGTACACGTTCTTGAACTATATACGAAGAGTTGAGTGCATTTTTAATCGTTTCTGCCCATTGCTCACCGCTTGATTCCCAGCCAAGAACTACTCCTTTTCCACCATATTCACCATTTGGTTTGAGAACAAGATCCTCCTTGTTGTCTGCAATAAAATCGACAAGGTCTATCTGCTTGTCTTTGTAGCTCGTTTTGCACTCTTTGACTTTGCGTGTCCAAGGTATGTGTGTTTGTATGGCTTGGTTTACTTCATTGCTGAAAAAGTGTGAGTTAGCAGGATCACTAATTAGTGCAAAAATTACTTTCTTGTAGAGTAGTTGCACACCAAAAGAGTTTGTAACACATACGGCTCTGTCACGAACTGCATCAATGAGTGGGTGATTAAGACCAAACTTTACGAGTAACTCATCGACTAAAACTCTTTTATATACTAGGTCTATTTGAAAATCTCCTATCACCAATTTACCATTTTTGTATTCTAGCTCATTTGGATCGGCTATTTTGACTCTACAACCAGAGTTTTCAAAAAGCTCTTTCATTAAAACAAACTCTGTATAAGTACTTACACCACTCCAGTCAATAATTCCAATGTTTGGCAATCCTTTTCCACCCCATCGGTGGTATGCAGCGAGGAGGTTACGAAAGACTGTAGCACGTACAGGAAAAGAGTAGACATTGTAACTTTTTACGAACTCCTCCATTATTGGCATTGAACTAAATATCTCACTAAGTGCGTTACCATAAGCTAGGCCACCAGGACTTTCAGCATTATATTCTACAAAATGAAACTCTCCTGTTGGACTCAAAAAACCATCCAGACGCGCACTTACATCGGGTGCACCATAGCCAGAATCTATCTGAATTATTTCGTGCTCTTGCTCATTTAAATCTAACTCGCTGAGCATCGCTCGGTTTGAAAGAAGCTGTTCTCTAATTATTTGTACAGCTTGCATAACTAAGCTTGAGCTTCTACAAACGAAGTTATAAGTTGGGATGTCAAGAAAGTAGGGTCTAAGCACATTACAGACCGGCCTCTGACCAAAAACAAGATTCTGCTTTCTACAACTGCTAAAAAGTATCTCTTCGGTGCTTGAAAGGTGCTCAGAAAGCAACTGATGATAATGATTTATAGCGTCTTTTAGTAGCTGAGTGGGCACAACTCCTCCTAACTTTATATTCCCTTTAGTAGACTATCCCATCTGTATTCGGTCTGTTGCACAGACTTAGCCTTTTCTATGATAAGGTCAGCCATAGTGGAGACTACCCAAGGGAAATAAGCTTCTGTCAAAGAACTTATATCGAAATCTGGTGCAGAGTTCATAAAATCTATGGCATAAGGTTCACCATCACGAATTGCAAACTCAACTGTGTTCATATCATAGCCAAGAGCTTCATTTATCTTGAGTGCATCGTTGTAGATGCGTTCTTTTAGTGCAGGTTCGAGCTGCTGGTCTACATTTCTGTATCGTTCAAAGTGTGGCTTTGTTGGGTTCCAATTGGTGATGAGTATGTTGTTTTTCCCGATACATATACATCTAACATATTGCTGCCAGTTGATAAACTCTTGTAGCATCATACAAAGCTTTCCAGTTCTGTTGTAGACAGATATAAGCTCTTCAAGAGACTCTATCTTGTAAACATCTCTCCAACCGCCACCCCAGTGTGGTTTCAAAATAGCTGGAAGACCTGTATAAGCAACAGCCGCTTCCCAATCTATCATTTTCAGATTTGAAAGACTTTCGGGGATGATGGTTTCTGGGTATTGGTTTGAAGGAAGTATCAAGGTTCTAGGAACTTTTACACCAAGCTTTTCAACTAGCACTGTTCCAAAAAACTTATCATCTGCAATCTTCCAAAAAGGATTGTTGATAACACAAGTCCCTGAGATTGCAGCAGATTTAAGGAATGGCTGATAGAAGACTACTTCATGAGATATCCTATCTAAAATAACCCTGTACGGAGAGGGGGCCGAGTTTGTAAACTCTCCAACTTTTATATACTCGGCCTCTACGCCTGCTTCTCTTCTATTTATTTCTTCAATGAGAGCGTTGGGAAAAGAGCGTTCACGACCTACTAGAAGACCAACTTTTAACATAATCTACTGCTCCAGCAAACTTGACTTAAAGGGGCTATTATTTCGAAATAGACCAAAATGTTCAAGTAGATACTGGTCTCTACTCAGATAAGAGTTATAGATTGGTCTGTTTGCTTATTATGGTTTAGGTAATTCATGGTTCATCGCTAAAAGAGAGATTTTCTCTCTCTTTCTGTCAGAAACGATCTCGATTGTGCAAAAATCTTTGCTGATTGCAGAAAGAAAGGCCATTTTGTGGTGTGGAATACTCAAAAGCTGATGAGATAAGCAGTAAGTCTTACAGCTTTTACTCATTAGTTATTAAGAATATAGACATTCTTTAATAAAAAATGCCTTTTCTGTATAAGAGTTTGCTCTTTTTCTTATAAAGAGAAGTCCATTTTTTATTAAAAATAGAGTAAAACCTTAGCAACAGAGCTTTGGTAAGCTACTTTCTGAGCCAAACTTTCACATAATCAATGGAACAGTCTGCAAGAGTTGTGCAGAAAAACTAGTCTTTATGCTCTTTTCCTCTATCTTATATCTACTGAAACCGGTTAAAGTTAGTAAAAATAGTAAAAAGGATCGCATATGCAGTTTTCAGGCTTTTTCAGAAAACATAGAGCTATTCTATTTTTAATAATTCTTCTACTTATGTCTGCTCTTCCAAAATATTTATCTTCAGAAGCAGACACCCACTTATCTGATGAAGGTTTTGAAGGTTCACGCTTTCCAAACTTCGACATCAGAGCCAAACAGTTTACGGATGTAACTTTAACTAGTAACAACTTATCTGAAGTGGATTTTGGTGATGTTGGTTTGGCCAGCAGGTTGAATGGAAGACTGAAGTTGGAAGAGGCAAAAGTTCAACTACAGACTCTTAAGCAGAAAGTATCGGGTCTGCAACTTCGATGGTCAGAGTTGCAAGAAACTCCAAGAACTATCTTTAGCTATCAGATGCCTCTGACAGAAACTTCTACTGCAACTACCGAATCTATTGCACGCAGGTTTATTTCTAATAATAATGTCCTCTATGGCTTTGATGGTACAAGCAACGATCTGAAGATCGTTCGTAACTACACCACACGTCACAACGGACTTCGCCATCTGGTCTTGCAGCAAGAGAGCAACGGTCTGCAAGTTTTTGGTGCAGAAGCACGCTTCACAATAGATGCCAAAGGGCAGGTTGTTATGGTAGCAAGCGATCTTGCACCATCAATCTCTTCCACTATTATCAATACAGTTGCAAAGATCACTGCTCTTCAAGCACTAAAACTTGCAGCCGAAAATGTAGAGCTTGTTCTTGATGAAAGAGTTAAAGTAGCCTCAAAGAGTGATTCAGTAGAGCGTGCAACAACCTTCACTTCTGGAAACAGCTTTGCAAACAGTCCAACAGCAAGACTGATGCTTTTCCCAATGAGTAAAGGTAATGTTAGACTTGCTTGGCAAGTTAGACTTGCGAGTAGATATTCACCTGACAGTTTTGCAGTCTTTATCGATGCAGAGAAGGGCACTGTGCTACTGCGTCAGAACATGACTTGGTACTTTGCCGATAGACCACAGTTTAGAGTTTTTACTACACCAAGTCCTCAACCAAATATACCTTTTGTTTCCTTAAACCCTGCTCTTGTTGCACGTGAACTTGCTGTGGAGACTGCCGATCCTATAGCATCACCGAAAGGTTGGCTAGATCCAGCCAACCCAACAACTGTAGGCAATAATGTGATAGCTCAAGAAGATCTAGATGCTAACAATGTTGGTGGTTTCAGACCTGTTGCACAAAATCTACTTTTTGACTATCCATTAACTCTTGCTACTGTAGGCCAAGAACCTGAAATGTTTCAGGCGGCATCGGTAACAAACCTCTTCTATCGCTGCAATCTTATTCATGACTATCTTTACAGACTAGGTTTTGATGAGGCTGCAGGAAATTTTCAAGTAGACAATTTTGGTCGTGGTGGATTGGG
>JAEUQL010000294.1:0-5028 GCA_016789295.1 Blastocatellia bacterium
TGCCAAAGAGACTATAGTCAGGTTTATGCCAGACTTTGGTCAAGGTCAGCAGAATGGGAACGAGTCAAGACCCGCAAATGCAAGACCTGCTGGAGCAGGACCAAGGCTTATGAATCCAGATGCACTTATGGAGTTTATGAAACGCCTACCTGAGATAAAAATATCGGAACTTAAACCAGGCGACTTTGTTGTAACTAATGGTCCAAAATCAGAAGATGGAACTTCACTGAATGCAATCTTTCTTGTGAAAGTTCAAGCTCCAACTATTAGATCCAGTGAAGGGCCTACTTTTGGCAACTTTGGCGGCCTCTTCGGAGGACCTGGTGGTGGTAATCAATAGTACTTACTGAGTAGAGTTTACATGTTATGTAGCCATAAAGAGGTTGAAATAAAGATCCAATGAGTAAACAGTTCTTCGAAATTGTCAGAAAGACAATATGTCAAACCTTATTACTCTTTCTTTTTACTAGTATAGCTTTTTCACAACAAAACAGAGGTGCTCTAAAAGGTCAGCTTCTCGACGAAACTGGTGCCGCAATCCCAAACACAGAGATCTCTGCTACCGATGCCAGTGGAAATGAATTTACATCTATGACTTCTACTAATGGTAATTTTGAGATCAAAAATCTCGCCTCTGGAGAGTATGTTGTCAGAGTCTCTGTGCCTGGATTTTCACTCTACAACAGCGATCCAATAGTAGTTGGAAATCGAGCCACGACTCCACTCATCATCAAACTCAGAGTAGAAAGCACCATAGAACAGGTTACTGTTAGTGATAATGCTGGTGTGAGTCTTTCCAGCAGTGATAATGCCAGTGCAGTTGTGTTGAAAGAGAAAGATCTTGAATCTCTGCCAGATGACCCTGACGAACTTGCATCAGCTCTGAGAGAGCTTGCAGGCCCTTCAGCCGGACCAAACGGAGCACAACTCTTTGTTGACGGCTTTAATGGAGCACGCATACCACCTAAAAGCTCTATTCGTGAAGTCAGAATCAACAGCAACCCTTTTTCAGCAGAGTATAGTCAGATAGGTTTTGGACGTATTGAAATACTTACTAAACCAGGAACGGATCAGTTGCACGGTGAAGGTTCTTTCGCATTTAATGACGAGAGTTTAAATGGTAGAAATGCTTTTGCACCTTTTCGAGCACCTTTGCAAGTTCGTCGCTATGGTGGCAATATCACAGGTTCTATAATCCCTAAAAAAGCCTCTTTTTTCCTAGACTTCCAACGTAGAGATGTAGATGAGAACGCTACTTCAAATGTCACAATACTTGATAACAGCTTTAATTCTGTCCCTTTCAGCAGCGTCATTGTAACACCACAAATCTTTACCAATTTCAGTGGCCGTCTTGACTATCAAGTAGATACAAAATCGACATTCTCTTTTCGTTACAGCATTGATAGAACTACAAATGAAAATCAAGGTGTTGGTAACTTCGAACTCCCTTCGCGAGCATTCAATACCTCTATTCGTAATCAGAATATAGCTCTTACCTACACAACCATTTTTAGTGCAAGGGTAATAAATGAAGCCAGGTTACAACTGATCAAACGTACTTTTCAAAACCAAGATGTAGACTCATCTTTTGCTCTTGTAGTGAGCGGAGCGTTTACAGGTGGAGGCGCACAAAATGGTAGAAATAGTCAGAATTCTGAAAGATTTGAGTTTCAAGACTTTGTTTCATTAATTGGCGATAAACACAACATCAAACTTGGTGGTTTGATACGTGGAGGACGTGTAGCTGACACAAATAGAGCTAATTTTGGTGGAACGTTTATTTTCGCTGGTGATGTAGAGCGTGACCCACAAACTGGACAACCCATTGGTGGCCCCATCACTAGCTTGGAACAGTACCGTAGAACACTACTTGGACTTCCTGGCTACAGACCTTCACAATTCACACTTCGTGCAGGCAATCCTTTTGCTTCTGTAAATCAATACGATCTAGGGCTATTTTTTCAAGATGAATGGAAAGTGAAACAGAACTTTACACTCTCCCTTGGACTGCGTTATGAGAACCAAACAAACATCAACTCTAAGTTCAACTTTGCACCCAGAATAGCTTTTGCCTACTCTCCATTTATGTCAAATGGTCAGGCCAAAACTGTTATTCGGGCTGGATTGGGAATATTCTATGACCGCTTTGATGATGGATTTATACTCAACTCTCGCCGTCTTGATGGAACACGAGTAACACAGTTTTTTACTAATCAGACCGACTTCTTTCCAAACATTCCACTACCTTTACAGTTGAATGCGCAAACTCCTATAAGACAGCAAGTAGCTTCAGGTCTTACAGCACCCTATGTGATGCAAGGTGTAGTTGGAGTTGAACAACAATTGCCCAAGAAGTTTACTTTGAGTGCTAGCTACTTCTGGTCAAGAGGCATTCATCAACTCCGTTCACGCAATATAAATGCACCACTTCCAGGAACTTTCACTGTTCCAGGTTCTGGTATTCGTCCTTTTGGCAATGTAGGCGATATATACCTTTATGAATCAACAGGAATCTCTAACCTTCACCAACTAAGACTCAGCTTGAATAGAAGCCTTTCTCGTACTTTCAGTATCTTCTCATCTTACACTTACAGCTTTGCGAAGACAGACACAGAAGGTGCAGGAGTTTTTCCAGCAAATAGTTTTGATTTGAGTGGAGAGTATGCACGCAGCAGTTTCCAACCAAGACACTCACTCTTTATTGGTAGTTCTACACAGTTACCATTCAAGATGAGCTTGTTTGCCTTTTCATTTTCACGCTCTGGGTTACCTTTTAACATTGTTACTGGCATAGACAGAAATGGTGACACTTTATTTACGGAAAGACCTTCATTTGCCACGCCAGGAACCCCCGGAAGTATTACAACAAAATTTGGCACTTTTAATCCTAACCCAACTTCAGGAGAAAAGCTTATACCTCGAAATTTTGGTGATGGCCCAAGCTTCTTCAACCTTAACCTTAATCTCAGCCGTAATTTTGGATTTGGCAAAAGTAAACAAGCTGCTGTAGCACAAGTTCAGCAAGGTACACCAAACATAATAGCTCCAAGACCTGGCGGAGGGCCTGGTGGTGGTGGACCTGGAGGCGGAGGCGGTGGCCGATTTGGGGGCTTTGGTAATGCAACAAGTAGCGACAGCCGGTACAACCTAACTATCTCTGCAAGAGTTTCAAACCTCTTTAACAGAACAAACCTTACCAGTTTTGCAGGCTCGCTTACATCACCAATCTTTGGACAACCTAACTCATCACGTGAAGCTCGCCGTATAGAAGTGCAATTAAGATTCAGATTCTAAAAGTATTCGTCTGGAAAAACTTTCGGGTTTTTCCAGACAAATACTATGCCTCTACTCTTCAGATAGCTACTGTTTGAGATCGTCCAAGTTGTAAAAGTAATGCTTCGCCTCCCTTAAAAGTTATTCCTATAATTTAAGGAAGATGCTTTTTTGACCAGTTTTAAAAATTGGGAACAGGAAAGTAGTGGATTTTAGTGTGAAAAGAACCTGAGCGAAACTCTGGTTTTAGGAACAAAGCTTTTTACACTTTTGGCTCATATCTTAGCTCTACTTAGAAAATATATTATCAGACATAAAAGTCTCTTTTAGATACTTGACCGTGTCGTAAAGTGTTTCGCTAGGATCGCGAGAAACAAAGCCGAGTTCTCTTTCTGCTTTAGAAGGGTCTAGATACCAGAAATATTCAGCCATCTCCACAGAAGTAACATCCAGAGGAGGAACTTTGTCCCAATGTCTATAGAAAGCATCTGCTACTTTTGCTCCCCAAATTCCAAGTTTTGCTGGAGCACGAAATTTTGGAGCAGAGACATTGGTCAGTCTTTCTAACCGTGCAAAGAATTTTTCAAAAGTCCAGTTGGGTCCACCAAGAAGGTAGCACTCGCCTGCTCGACCTTGTTTCATTGCAGCAACAAATGTCTTGGCTACATCGCGCACATCGACAAAATTTATTCCTCCTGAAGGCATTGCCGGTATGTCTTTGCCTAGAAACTTGAGAATATCTTGAGTAGAACTGAGGCGAGAATCACCAGGCCCCAATAGCAAGCTTGGATTGAGAATCACTAGCTCTACCTTATCTCCACAGCCACGACGAGCAGTCTCTTCTTGATAAATTTTGCTTGCATAGTATGGCCAGCGAGAACATATATCGATGGGTGTAGGGTATGTCTCATCTGGAACTTCTTCACCTTTTTCTGTAACTGCAATAGTGCCGCTTGTCGAAGCAAGAACTATTCTTTTTACACCAGCTTTTTTTGCTGCCTCACAGAGGTTGCGCGTACCTTCAACATGAATTGCGTACATTTCGTGCTTATCTTCTGGATTGCGAGAAACTTTACCTGCTAGGTGGTATATGTGATCTACACCCTCAACAGCATCTAGCAGATCCTGTTTCGAAAGCACAGACCCATTAACTACTTCAAACGATGGGTCTAACAGCTTTCCATCTCCAGTAGTAAGCACCCTTATCTCACTCTCTGCTTCTTCAAGAAGTAGGTTGAGAAGATGTGTTCCTAAAAAACCCGTTCCACCTGTAACTAATGTTTTTGCCATAATTAAAAAGTTGCTACCTCTAACCGTGGTTCACTCTTCCACTTACGCCGTACTTCTTCAATATCAAGTCGGCAAGGCAAGCCATCGCGTAAGTTCTCCACCATATGTTGAATAGTTACTGCTATCAATCGATAGGCATCAGACTTTGGTAAACCTTCAGCCAATTTTTCAAGCTCTTCTACTGATACAAATGGACCTATCCTTGCTCCTACTTCTCTACCTTTCAGTAGGACTGTACCTTTTGGAAGTACATCGTGAGTGCCATGAAGATAGATGGGAAGCAGACCTATCTTAAAGTTAAGAGCTAGGTAGCCGATAGTTGCCTTAAATTCTTGTATTTCACCTGTCATTGAGCGCGTACCTTCAGGAAAGATCAAGATATTATGACCTTGCTTGATGTAATGACCAGCCCAACGTAATGACTTTCTCAGCGAGCCTGTACGCTCTATTGGGACAAGGTTGGTA
>JAEUQL010000294.1:5038-5311 GCA_016789295.1 Blastocatellia bacterium
ATACTTATTGTCAAAAAAGTAATCGGCTGCAGCCAGTGCTACAATATCTTTACCTGCTTCACCCAAAGCTATCTTCACAAGTCCCATATCCAAGTGAGAAGCATGGTTTGGTACAGCGATGAAGTTTGTGTGATAAGGAATGTTTGATTGTCCTGTATAAGTAGCCTTCAATATCCTGTCATAGATAAATTTCTGACCAATATCAATAGCTTTGCTGCCTATTGAGCCAACAACTGATGGGATCTTTATATCATCTGTATGTTCATCTGTTTC
>JAEUQL010000295.1 GCA_016789295.1 Blastocatellia bacterium
CCCTACCTTCTATGCTGATATCTTTAACCCTCAGTCTCTCAACAAGTATCAGTACTGCTATAACAACCCTGTGAATTTTGTTGATCCAGATGGTCATCAAGGTTTAGATGTTATAGTAAAAGAAGCTGTTAAACAGACAGCTACAAAAGTAGCTCCTAGAGCAGTTGCTGTGATAGTACCTCCTATTGGTGCTGCTCTGTTAGTAGGCTCTATCATAGGTAATGGGATAGATGCTTATGCTACAGCTATACAAATCGATGCTAACAACAGACTCAAGATTCAGATTGCAGTAAACCAAGGTTTTGAGTTTGCTGCTCAACAAAGCTCTCAGCAAAATAATAACCAAAATAACCCTTCTATAAATGATAAAAACAAACAAGCACAAAAACCTTCAAATCAGCCAACAAATGAACCTCAACTACCTCTTTCACCTGACTTAAGTAAAGGAGGAAAAAAGAATGTAAGAGACAGTGGATTAGAAGGGATACCAGATCAAGATATTAATGATGCTCTTAAAAATAACAAATCTCCTTTTCCAAAAACACAGGGACAACCATTAACTGCTGAAGAAAAACGCAGACTACAAAGAGAGCAAAAAGCTAGAGGAGATAGAAATAAAAACAAAAGAAATAAATAGGGAGCCATTCCTCCAAAAAAAGCTTCTTTTGAGCAATTTAAGTATATTTAATTTAATCAGGACTGAGTATGGTTACAAAATCTTCTGAAAACAGAATAAATACTTTTAATGAGTTGTCAAAACAACTAAAAAAAGGAAATGTAGCTATAAGAATTAGCGCATTGAAAAAGTTGGTAGAATTAAACCACCCGAACACGACCAGTGAAATCACTATGTATTTGAGAGATAAAAGCCCTAAAGTTAGAGAAGTCGCGGCTGAATCTTTAGGTGAAATAGGTAATACCGAGAGTGCTGATTTTTTACTAAAAAGTACGTCTGACTCTTATTATGGAGTCAGAATGATGGCTGTTAGAAGTCTTGGGTACATTCTCATAGGGCGAGATTGCCCTCATGTTTTGATAGATATGCTGAATGATCCTGATGAACTTGTTAGGATAGAAGCCTGTGAAGCATTAGAATCTATAGGTGATAAAAAAGTTATAAATGCGTTATGGGAAAAAATACATAAAGATGAATCTTTTTTAGTTAAAAGATATGCTGCAATCGCCCTAGGAAATTTAGGTGATAAGGAAGAAATCAAAAAACTTAGGGCTATAACCAAAACGGAAAAGTCTGTATCAGTAAGGGTAGGTCTTTATTACGCTCTTTATAAATTAGGCGAAACAGACGTGTTGTCTAATTTAGTTGATTTACTTAAAAATAAAGACTATAGGACTAGATGTGCTGTTTCTAATGCCCTTGCTGAGATTTGTAAAAGCCCCCCAGACAGTAAAGTAGCTTATCAAGCACTACAAGAAGCTTTGAGGAATGAGCGCACAATTGCAGCCAAAAGTACTATAGAATCTTGTATAAAACGACTGTTAGTGCTAACCCAAGAGAGTTAGGTTTAGAGGAAAGGGAGCAAATGAAAATCATAGTAAGGCCAAAACAGGAAGCTGGTTAGAGCAATACGAATATGACAGATATGGAAACCGAACAAGGTACAAATCAGCAACAAGCACAGAGATAGAAGATATCAGTGTAAGTGGAGCAAACAATAGACTAACAGGAGCAGGCTACAGCTATGATGAAGCAGGAAACCTCATAGAGTCACCAGAAGGAAGTTATCAGTATGATGCAGATAATAGAATGGTGAGAGCAACAGTCAATGCAGTAGAAACAAAGTTTTACTATGATGGAGAAGGAAGAAGAATAAAGAAGAATAAAGTAAGGTAAGAGGAAGTAATACAACTATCTATGTTTATGGAATCAGAGGAGAGTTGTTAGCAGAATATGATGCAGATGATGCTATAGACAAACCAAGCAAAGAGTATGTCTACAGTCCAACAGGGATGATAGCAGTAGTAGAAGCAGTAGGAAGCTCTCAAGAGCAGATAAGCTACTTGACAGAAGACCATCTAGGCTCACCGAGGTTGATAACAGACAACACAGGGACAGTGATATCCAGAAGAGACTTCTATCCATATGGAGAGCAGATATCAGGAGTAGGAGGAAGAAGCCAGATACCTTCCTACAATCTCAACCACTCTCTCAAACAGAAGTTCACTGGTTATGAACGAGATGATGAGACTGGACTTGACTTTGCTCAGGCTAGATACTTCTCCAGTAAGTATGGAAGGTTCCTTTCTTCTGATGAGTTTACAGGTGGTCCAGAAGAACTCTTCTTCTTTGCTTCAACGGCTTCCAACAACCCTACCTTCTATGCTGATATTGCTACTCCTCAGTCTCTTAACAAATATCAGTACTGCTTAAATAGTCCTTTTCGTTATGTAGATCCAAAAGGTCATCAACAAGGTGGGGAGAAAAGTTTTATTGATAGCATACTCGATTCCGTTCGGGCAATCATAGCACCGTATACTCCAAGATTACGTGGAGGAAGCTCTGATAGCTCAACTTCAGCAGATAAAGATCTTTTAGGAGCTGATAAGTCTTTACGTACTTTTACAAAAGAAGCTAATAAAGCATCAGAAGAAACAGGTAAGCAGGCACTCAATTCATTGGAAATGATAGATCCTATAGGAGCAACAACAGTCGTTGGATATGCCATCAAACAAAGAACAGAAAAAGATTTAGCCATTTTAGCTGTAGGAACTGTTTTTCAAATAAGATCTTCAATAAAGAACAATAAAGCACTTATTAAACTAGCTGAAGAAGCTGGAAGCACAGTACAAAGTGGACTAGATAATCTTGTTAGTCAACTTGCAAAGGGAAATTTAAATCCAGGAATAGGAACAAAAAATCTCTTTGGAGATATTTTCTATGCTAGGAATCGTGATGGTGCTCGTGTTTTCTTTAGGAAGAGAGGCGATACAATAGAAATTGTAGGGAAGTCTAATAAAGCCAACGAGCAACAAGTTATAGATCAACTAAGAAAGATTTACCAAAAATGAAAGCTATCAATATAGAGTACGTAACACCTCTAGAAACTACTAATGTCAAAAATGATAATATTGATGTTTGGGTGACTTTAGATGATGGAAAGATTTATAGTTTTCTTATTGCTACTCCAGAAAATATTTACTGGTGTATGCAAAATGAAAGCATAGACTACTACTTTGGTGTTCCAGTCCTATTTGTTAACGAATTAACAAGAGGTAACATCGAAAGGGCTATCAATGCAATAGTAGAAGAAAATAATGGTAAATGGATAAATGTCTATGGAACGCTACAAACTAGACCACAAATATAAGTGAAAAAACTTTAGAAGGGTAGCTGTTAAACTACCCTTGGTGATAAAAGCAAGATAGGAGCTAAGTAAGAGCAGGCTTACCAGAATGAGGCCAAAGGGTGAAGCCTGATTGAGCAGCACTTGTGAAAAAGTCCTCATCGATAGCATCAAGATCAGCCAAGGTAGAAATCTTCTTTCCTGCAATAGATACAGACTCACCAGCTTATATCTTCTGCTTGAAGAAAATCTTTATAGAAGCAGAAGCCAAGACCAGAGGAGCGTGACAGATATGGAAACCGGACAAGGTACGTTAAACCTTCACTATCACTAAATTCTGGCTTTGAGTTTGGTAATTTTCTCCTTATTAATATCTTTTCATGCCTTTTCAGGTAATCATCCACAAACACATATAATTTGCTGCTATATCACTTGCTTTTTACCTATTTTTCTCCTATCCTTTTTGCCAGGGTCACCCTCCGCCTCTTGTAAACATTTTCTCTAAAACATTTAGACTCTTTTGGCGGTTACGACCCAGCTCTTCAACTCAAGATTGGGGTTGAGTAAACAAATTCTTCTGAGGAAAGAAAAATGGCTAACGTTGCTCAACAAAATTCACAGATAATTTCATTAAACCTCATTTATGACTATCCTGTTCGTTGGTCTAAATTTAAAGTGTTACGTGACTTTGTACAAAACTTCTATGATTCACTTCATTGGCAAGAATGGGACAACCGATTTTCTTACTCTCTTTCGGAAGGTGCTTTATCTTTAGTAGCTCATGGCATTGGATTTAGCTATGATTGGTTGCTTCATATCGGAGCCTCTACCAAGCGAGATAATGATGCTCTTTATGCGGGATATTTTGGTGAAGGCTTCAAAATTGCTTCTCTGTGTGCACTGAGGGATCACAATTGGAAGATAGAGATGTTCTCCCGTGATTGGTCTTTAGTAGTGATGACATCTGAGTTAAATATTGATGGAAAACATCTTAAATCACTTGCATATAAAGTTTCACACATTGGTTGCGACAGTATGAATACGGTATTACGCATCTCACCATTCAATGACGAAAAACTACTTGAATGTGTTTTGCTCAGCTTTTATTACCCTTCTAACCCTTTGTTTGGAACTAAAATTTGGGAATCTGTAAATTCTGCTGTGTACTTTCGTTCAAACAAGCCTAAACCCACCGGTTATCCATTTACTTATGGAGGAGGTGATGGCGAAGGAATAATATTTGCTGGTTATCAAGCTCTTGGCTCTTTTAAATATCCGCTAATTTTTTGTTCTCATGCTTATCACTGTAGTGACAGAGAACGTAATGATTTCTTTCAAATGGATGTTATAGAAGTAATTCAAAGCACTGTTTCAACCTTGCCTCCTAAAGAATCCGCTATAGTTCTACAATCGCTCAAAAGCCGTTGGTATGATACTCCTCAAAAAAAATATGATTTTGAGTGTTGGGAAGGCATTATTCATACTTTGGTCAAAAACACTGCTGGTTCCATAGAAGAAACTCTTGCTTTCAAAAAAGCAAACCCTCATTTACTAGTTGCGCATAAAATAAAAAAAACAAATATTTCCCAATATAACCGTCGCCGACAAGCTCTTGACTGGCTAAGAAGTTCTCAAAAATCTTTTCGGCTGGTTCAGAAAGCCTTTCTTTCACTAAGTTATCCTACGCTAGAAGAAGAGTGTGAAAGAGCTAATGGCTTTAGTGTTTTACGAGATCCAGGTATAGAAGAAAAACAACGGATTGAAATACTTGAACAGCTTGTTCAATGCTTATTTCCCAGCTTGTTTAAATTTATTACTTGTCCTCCTTGCAAAATCATCAAGAATGAAAAAGCCTCATGGCAAGGAATGGCATCCTGTATTCCTTTAAAGGATCCCTCTCAGTTTTTCTGTGGAATGATTATCCGATATCAACTTCCTTATATTGCCCTTAAGTGGTCATTACTACGACCTGATAACTTTGGAGATGCCTTTAGTACTTATATTCACG
>JAEUQL010000296.1 GCA_016789295.1 Blastocatellia bacterium
TTACTATTGTGGACATTGGCTGTTATTGTATATGGTAGCTTCTGGTTTGCTCTTGCAGTTGTCATAAACTCTTTTGGTAAAGCGTCGTCTTGGAATGCAACTGTGTTAGCTTCTTGCTGGCTGGTTTTGATAGTTATTATTCCTGCATCTATAAATCTGTCTGCTACATCATTCTATCCTGTACCATCTCGTATAGAATTTGTGACAGCAATGAGAAGAGAAAGTAGGCAGGCAGAACTGGAAGGCTCTCGACTGCTAGGAAAATATTTTCAAGATCATCCAGAACTAGCAGAGCGTAAAAATGAGCTGGATTCTAATAAAGATGATTTTGCAATGCTTCAATTAGCAAAAGATGATATGGTCGCTAGGCAATTAGAGCCAGTGCTTAGAGATTTTGATTCACAATTAGTAAGCCAAAATAAGCTTGTCAATAGTTTTAGATTCTTTTCTCCAGCAATTTTAATGCAAGCAGTACTTTATGATATATCTGGTACAGGAGTAGTTCGCTATCAAAGTTTTATTAAACAGGTTGAAGCTTTCCATACAACTTGGCATAACTTCTTTTCTTCACGTATCTTTGAAAAACGTTCATTAACAAGAGATGATATTAAGAAGTTTCCAACTTTTACTTACGATGATGAAACAGTCAGTGAAATATTTGGCCGAGTAATGACCCCAATCCTGATTCTACTGGTAACTACTATCATAATTGGGAGTTTCGGGTTTAATCGCTACAAGAATTATTCGGTAGCTGGTTATTAAAATCTTTGTAGATTGGAGCTTTGAACAAGCAAATAGGCAAGGGAGAAGAAGTTGTTTCTAACTTGCCAGTAATTTGAACAAACTGAGATACCAAATCGAGTTTAATTTCTTAGACTGCTTCGCTAAAATAACGACTTCTTTTTTAGAGACTTCCAGTAAAAAGAGGGGTAAAAAGTGGATAAGGATTTCGAAGCAGTCATAGGTCTTGAGATACATGCACAGCTAAAAACACGCACCAAGATCTTCTGCACCTGTTCAGCAATCTTTGGAGGAGAGCCAAACTCCGACACCTGTCCAGTCTGTTTGGGACTGCCTGGAGCACTTCCCGTACTTAACAAAGAAGTTGTTAGCATGGCAACCAAAGCGGCTCTTGCTCTAAATCTGCACATCAACCACGAGTCTATCTTTGCCAGAAAGAACTACTTCTATCCAGACTTGCCCAAAGGCTATCAGATTTCACAATATGACCGGCCTTTCTCTGAAAGAGGTTGGGTAGAGATCCCGACAAGTGAGAGAGATGAGCAAGGCAGAGCTGTAGAATGGAAGAAGAAGCGATTTCACATCACACGCCTCCACATTGAAGAAGATGCTGGAAAGTCTATTCACGATGGAATGCCTCAGTCGGCCACAAAAAGCTATGTCAACCTCAATCGCAGTGGTGTTCCACTGGTCGAGATTGTGAGTGAGCCAGATTTTCGCAGCAGTTGGGAAGCTTACGACTATGTTCAGTATCTACGAAAAACACTTCTCTATGCAGGTGTTTGTGATGGAAACATGGAGGAAGGTAGTCTACGCTGTGATGCAAATGTCTCTGTGAGACTGCGCGGTGCAGAAAAATTTGGAACCAAAGCAGAGATTAAAAACCTTAACTCTTTCCGTTTCTTGCAGAAAGCTCTTGATTACGAGATCGACAGGCAGATAAAGACAATAAAAGAAGGTGGAAAGATTACTCAGGAAACACGCCTTTGGAATGATAAAGAAGGTAAAACTTATGTGATGCGCAGTAAAGAAGAAGCTCACGACTACCGCTACTTTCCAGAACCAGACCTTCCACCGCTCACAGTCTCTACTCAATACATAGAAGATATAAGCCAGCATTTACCAGAACTTCCAGAAGCACGGAGAGAACGTTTACAGCATCTCTATGAGCTAACAATGGAAGAATCTATGCTCTTAACACAAACAAAAGAGATGGCTGACTACTACGAGCAAGTAACAGAGGCTTCTGGTAATGCTAGACTGGCTGCAAATTGGGTTTTGAGTGAGCTACTACGGGAACTCAAGAACGCTGGGAAAGAGATCACTGAATGTCCTGTCACAGCCAGAGATTTTGGTGATCTTGTCAAGCTGATAGCTGACAACACTATCAGTGGCAAGATGGGCAAAGAAGTCTTTGAAAAGATGTTCCAAACAGGCAAAAGCCCTCAACTCTTGATCGAAGAACTTGGTCTCAAACAGATAACCGATCCAGCAGAGATAGAATCGATAGTAAAAACTGTAGTTGCAGCCAATCCAAAACAGTTTGAGCAGTACAAACAAGGAAAACAGGCACTTTTTGGTTTTTTTGTTGGCCAAGTAATGAAAGCTAGTCAAGGCAAAGTCAATCCACAATTGACAAATGATATTTTGAAAAAGATTCTGGATGCTTAATGGAAAATCAAATTGATCTGGAGGAGCAATGTTTAAGAAATTTTTGCCATTATTTTTGCTTCTAGTTTTGATCTCTACAATCGTTGGGTGTGAGGATAAAGGATCAGGACAGTCTGCTACTCAGACGGGAAGTAAGACCGACAAGGCTTCAGAAAAAGTTGACGATGAAGTAGCAGTTCTTGAAACAGATATGGGAAATATAGTGATAGAGTTCTTTATTGAAGATGCTCCAAAACATGTTGCAAACTTCAAGAAGCTCACAAAAGAAGGTTTTTATGATGGTGTGGCATTTCATAGAATAATTCCAGGGATGATCATTCAAGGTGGCGATCCAAACTCTAAGAACGGTCCAAAGGAGAGTTGGGGAATGGGGCAACCTGGTCAACAGACCGTTCCTTCAGAATTTAATGGACACAAACATACACGTGGCATAGTCTCTGCAGCTCGCAAAGGCAATGACGTAAACAGTGCCACCAGCCAGTTCTTCGTCTGTATCTCTGCAAAACCAGATTGGGATGGGCAGTACTCCATCTTTGGTCGCGTTGTTGAAGGGATGGAAGTTGTAGACATAATTGCAAGCTCACCCAAAGAAGAAGGTTCAGAAAGACCTGCAGAAAAGATAGTAATAAAGAAAGCTTCTCTTGCAAAACGCGCTGACTTTCGTCAGACACCACAGTACAAGTAAACTTAGAGGATACAAACTCAATGTTTGTATCCTAAACTACAATTCATATTAGGTAGTTCATAAAGCAGTTCTTCTATCTTCAGTAAATATGAATGTTGCTTTGGTTTTTTTATATCTTCCATTTCACTTTATTAAATAGATTTGTCTCTTCTGTAGAGAAAGTGGTAACTTTAAAAGTCTTCTTGGAAAAAGGGACTTTTAGCCACTTTCAATTCTGTTAAGTATTTTTAATAGGTAGGCTATTCTTGCATAGTCAGTACGCTTTCTAATGACAGAAAGCAATAAATGCAAAGTGAATTTTTGGAGAAAGCATATGAAGAAACTCTTTCTTTTCTTTTTTCTTCTTCTCTTTTTGACAGGGATTTTTGGGTTTTCAGCTAGTGCTCAAGTAAACCCATGGAAAGGTCGTAGTGTTATCAGTGTAATCGATGGAGATACATTAGTACTTGATAATGGAGAAGTTATCCGCCTGATAGGAGTACTTTCTCCAAAAGCGAGACACGGCAAGCAGCAAGGAGAGCCTTTGGGTGATGAAGCAAGACTCATTACTGAAGAACTTCTCTTAGGTAGACAGATCGAGATAAGCTTTGATATTGTTTATGGGCAAAATGGGCACCGGGACAAATATGGTCGTGCTTTGGTATATGTCACTATTCAAGTCGGTGCAGGAAAAGATGTAGCAAATGCTGAACTCCTCAGACGTGGAGCAGGTTATTACAGTCCTGGCAATGTGGAACTAGAGATATCAGGCTTACTCAAGAGTGCTGAGGCAGAAGGGAAGAAGAATAGAGCAGGGATTTGGTCAAAACTTGACAAATCTCCAGTAGAGACTGCTTTAGCATCGGGAAGTTCATTTCAAGAACCACCACCAAGTTTGGATCTGCAGTACATTAGACCAGCAAAACCAATTACTGAAGGCCCTGGAGTAAAAACCACTGTAGCAACAGTTCAAGACCCTCCAAAAGTTAAGCCTCCTGCGAAAAACTTAGACATGGATGACTTGAGTAAGACAAAAACTCCGCCTCCACAGCCAAAGAAAACAGAAATAATCGATCCAGAAAGTGTCTATGAAATGAAAACAAAAGTATCAACTATAGCTTCTGCTATTGATGGTACAAAGATGCTAGAGGTATATAAAGCTACACGACAAGACAACTCTGATGATTATCGTGTCAGTGTCTTGGAAGATGGAAAAGCAGTAACATTTATCACAAACTACAATGGCCTGAAAAACTTTGCGAGCCTTATTGGAAAGGCGGCGGAGGAGCAACCAAGGCTCACATCCATAGAGACTGCTGTTGGGAGTCTTTCAGGAGAAAGAGGTTCTATTGCTATCAGTACTGGTAAAGACGGAGGACTAAATATTAAGGTCAACGGAAAAAATGTCTATCTGCCAAGATTGACGGCACTTGGTATCCAGACCAAGATTCTTAACTCTCGCTAAATTAGCTCTAGAAAGCTGGAGAGCTGTTGCTTTTCAGCTTTCACAAACACGTAAAATCAACTTTCCTCTACTACGCCAACTACGACTCTTTTCTAAAGCTCTACCTGCTTCTGACACTGGATAAACAGTATCTATGATACTGCGAACTTTGCCGCTCGACAGCATTGCTGCAATCTGCGCAAGAGCTTCTCCATTGGCACGAACAAGAACCGTGTGGCTAGTCTGTCCCCGTCCGCCACGTAGAAAGCGCAGTGTTTGGGAAAATAATGATTGAAATAGATTTGAAGGATTTGGGATGGTAGTGATATAACGACCATTTCTATTTAGTACTTTAGAACAGCGTTTCAAACTTTCTCGACCTATGGTATCAAACACCAGATCCTGTTCTCTAACTAAATCTGTGAACTTTTCTTTCTTGTAGTCAATAACAGTGTCTGCTCCCAGAGATTTGACAAACTTTGTGTTGTTACTACTTGTGATAGCAGTAACATTTGCCCCAAGTGCTTTTGCAAGTTGAATAGCATAGCTGCCAACACCACCTGAACCGCCAATAATTACTACACTTGTATTTTTCTTTATGCGTCCAATATCCATTAATGCACGATGAGCGGTAAGTCCAGCACAACCAACAGCCGCAGCCTCTTCGTGTGATACATTTGTAGGTTTTTTTGCAATGGCACTTTGAGCTTCAGAAAAATTTTGCGCGCGTAAAAACACCTGACACCCGTGATCAAGACCCACGGCTGAACCCGCCTGCAGA
>JAEUQL010000297.1 GCA_016789295.1 Blastocatellia bacterium
TCTTTTGAATAAAGTCTATTTTACAGATGATGTGGATGAGATCAAGTTATAACTGCTTTTAGTGATAGTCTTATTAATTAAGTAGTGATTTTCTATTCGGCTTAAAAAGTAAAAACTACCTATGAGATAATGGCGTTATACTGGAAAGCTATAAACTTGCAGTACGTTCCTATATTAATTTATAGAGGTTAAAAATGGTGGAGACAGTTTTGTTGTATAGACCTGTAGGAGAGAAAGAACTGGAATTGATTAAAGAGACAGGCTACAGAGCTTTTCCTCCATGCCTTAAAAGATTGATGAATTTAGGATAATGTATGATGTTGGAGAAGTTTGAACAATTTTTATCACTTGCTGAGTTTATGAACTGGGCTATGCAGAACAGAGAGTATTTTCTTTTGCCAGAGATAGTAGCCGAAGTGATCAAGCAAGATGAGTATAGTTTTGATCTGGTTGTTCCACTAAGAGAAGCTTCAATACTGGTTTTTACTGCTACTTGACTTGGAAGTATAAGAAAGGTCTCGGTCTGGGATCATAAACCTACTGCACAAGACATGCTAGATTTTAGGCTGACTTTAGGGTGGAAACCAACGGCTTCCAAGCTAAAGAGTGGTGAAGTGATAGATGGTTATGCTGCCTGCATAGTACAGGCAAGCAGCTAACGCAACTGTTCTATTCGGTAGTTGAATTTATATTGAAAAAGAGCACGGCAATTTACAGGCTCTTTATTTATGGTGGCAGGCTTAAATTTGACCTGTCGAACTGCTTCTTTAGCTGTTTCATCAAGTCCAAAGCCAGCCCATCGCACTACTTCTATATCTCCAATGGTTGCATCACTACGTAGCACAACCTCTAACTCAACTACAGCAGAAAATCCCATTTTACGCGCTTCTTCTGTATACTCTGGCTGTTTTCTGGAGATGATTATTGGTGGTGCAGACCCTGTCTTTATGTCTTCTACAGGAGGTTCAATCGCCCCTGCATCTTCTGGCAACAATTGTTTGATAGAAAACTGTTTGTAATAAGAGCTTTGAAGCAGCTTTGTGTAGCTAATAGCTCTTTCTTGCATCTCTTGTCGGGCTAGTCTGACAGACTCATCTATAGAAGAGGCTCGTTTGTCGATAAAATCAAAACCAACCAAGCTTCCATTTCTAGTAGTGATCATTGCGATGGCAACAAAACATTCTGCATACTGTGTTGAGCCTACATCTATTCTTTCGGTTGCTACTACTCGACCAATAATGATCAAGTCTACACCAAGTGCTGCTCCAAGGTTTCTCGCTTGTTGACGAGACAAGTTGATTAGGTTTGGAAAGTTAATAGCACTCTTTGCAGCAGCAACTATAGAAGGATCTTGAAGTTTCAGTTGATGACCTTTTAGGCTCTGCTCTAGGCCCTCTTTGAACTGGTAGCTGTCCTGCTCAAAGATGACTGTAGCAATCAGCTCTCTCGATTCTAAGCTGTTTTGTGCAAAACCTGCTGAAATAAGAGATAAGGCCAACAGGCCAAACCAGACTATTTTAATTACTACTTTGTTAACCATATTATTCACAACCCAGAAGATCTTCTGCTGTCTATTAGTATGACAGGTGACCTTTTTCTACACTACCAGTTGGATCGCTAGATCTCAAAATATGATCCCAAAAAGCGGAAAATCTTGATCAGCTAAGTGCTACATACACAAAATGATGTGCTAAAGCGTGATCTTTACACTTGACTTTGTATAAGTGTGCCTATAGATTGATGCCAGATTGATCAAACACTCAACCAATTGTAATTGAAAGTAGAAAAGCTATGGCTCACTTAACGCTTAAAGATCACAGTGATCACGATCTTTTGTCCGATCCAAATCAAGTTCAAGCACACAATTACTGGACTGTTCTTCAAGGTGAGTTTCCTTGGTGTCTAGATGATTCAGACGAGACCGACGCGCCTAGTGATCTTATAGGGTTATTTGATCTTCTGTTTGCTGATCCACCTCGCTCGAAGAAGTCTTTGGAAAAAAGTTCAAGTGCAGCATTAGAAAGAGCCAAACCAGACACACAATGGGTCTGCTATGCTGAGCTTTTCTTGAAAGACCAAGGGTCACTACTTCTCTTATCTCCTCTTGAATCAATAGGTGGCTATCTCAACGCATTCTCAGAAGCGGGACTCCAGCACCAAGCTACTTACATATGGTACAACAGTTCAATACAGACGCACGAAGCAGTACTTTGGGCTTCAAAAGAAGAGCCAAAATTTAAGCCTTGCCTGCCGGAGTTTCTCAATTTTTTGTCGAGTGAATCAACAAACATAGACCAGAAAGCTTCTTTGATAGAGTTGCTTGTTAGAACTTTTAGTGAAGAAGAGATGACAGTTTTAGAACCGTTTGCATCAGATAATCAACTTCTGACTGCATGCCAAAAACTCCACCGTCACTGTCTCTCCATTGTGCGAAAGCGTACACATTTGAGACAGATAGTAAACTCGATGATGCTACCTCTAAAGCAGACAGCTTGAGAGGTTTGCCTTGAATCTTCTTGTGCAGGTGTGACTGCTTATTGAGGGCAGAGAGAGTCATCATCAATCTTTCTCTCTTCAGTGCTGTGATTGCTGACAGAAGCAGTTTTGGTAAGTGCAACTCCAAAAAGAATCACTGCCATTGCTGTCAAAATACGCCAGTTTAGTTGCTCACCAAGCCAAACCCAACCGAGCAGTACGGCTATGACAGGATTAATATAGGCATAAGTAGAAACTTTTGCTGCTGGAAGCTTGTCGAGTGCGTATATATAAGCCCCATAACCAACTATAGACCCAAAAACTATTAAGTAGAGATAGACAATAGCAGCTTCCTGATTGAAGTGAAATAGCGGTAGATCTCCTTTGATCACTCCAATACCAGTAAGCATCAGCCCACCAAGTAGCATCTGTGCACCTGCTCCTACCAAAGGGCTTGTTTTTACAGGATATTTTTTAGAGTGCATTGAGCCAAAAGACCAGCAGAAAGCTCCTAACTGTAAGGCAGCAAAAGCATAGATAAAGCTAAGTTCAAGGTCTGCTCCTATGCTTGGAGCAAGTAGCAGTGCTAGCCCAATGAATCCAACTCCGATACCTGCATAACCTCTTAAACTGAGCCGTGTTCCAGTTGTAAAGCTCTCCATAGCCGCCATCCAGAATGGCCCTGTGGCTACTAGCAGGGCAGTTGTCCCACTAGGTATAAACTTCTCGGCCCAAACAAGTAGCGCATTGGCAGAAGTAATGAGTAAGAAGCCTACAAATCCAAGGTGTAGCCACTCTCTACCTTTTGGTAAAGAGTAGCCTTTCAGAGAGCAGATCAGCAGCAGTATTAGACCGGCAATTGCAAACCTGGTTCCTGAAAACAGAGCTACAGGGAGCGTTTTGACTCCTATAGCGATTGCTAGATAAGTCGTTCCCCAAAAGAAACAGACTGACGCCCACGCGAGATAGGCTTTTATATCTATTCTTTTCACAAATCACCTCAAGTAAAAGTAGAACTTTACTACAAGGCAAGAGGAAAGAAGAAACGTTGTTTACACCGTTAAACAATTTTGGAGTAGATTATTCAAGCACTCCTTTTTGCAGCAGCATAGAAAAGGCTGTTTACCTCGCTGGAAAGTGCTGAAATAGCAGGAAAGATTCTCTGAAAATCTTTGCGTGATGATTTTGCTGCAGCCTGTGAGCTTACGATATCAAGCTCTATAATCAACCGTTCTAAAGCACGGAGTGGGAGAGTTGTTTGGCGGCAAGTGGTGATCTGTTTAAGTATGGATCGCCAACCTAGATCCATTGGGAAATTAATCCGTTCAACTTCAGACTTCAATCTGTTGAGTTCGTGCTCTTCAAAACTTATCGTCCAGGTTCGATCAACTCGCATATATCCAATCCATTTTTGAAAAGACTAAGCCCCTATACCCATCTAACAATAGAATAGGTAGATCTATGGCAAAGTTATATTATTATTTATTGTTGGTCGTTCTCGTAGCGGGTCAGATCCTATCAGAGATCAAAGTAGGCCGCAAAAGGAAAAAACTACTTCTTTTTCTGCCAAAGCCATAAATCCAAATCTAGCTATAGTTTTCAAACTTACGGTTTAAACGGATTGTAAACTGTTGACGAGATCAACTATGGA
Source organism: Blastocatellia bacterium (assembly GCA_016789295.1). Lineage (GTDB taxonomy): Bacteria > Acidobacteriota > Blastocatellia > Chloracidobacteriales > JADJPF01 > JAEUQL01. The sequence continues at coordinate 4,127 of JAEUQL010000297.1, forward strand.
GCCAACTTTCTGCTCGCGGCAGTAAGTAGCTAATCCATCAATAACTTTGATACAACAGTGCGGATCATAGTAGTTTGCAGTTCCGATCTGGACTGCAGACGCACCGGCAATGAGAAACTCTGCTGCGTCCATCCAGTTGGCTATGCCGCCTATTCCGATTATTGGAATAGAAACTACCTGCTTGGCTTCATAGACCATACGCACAGCTATCGGTTTGATTGCAGGTCCAGATAGTCCTCCTGTAACGTTTGCAATTCTAGGTCTACGTGTGTAGACATCTATAGACATTGCAACAAGCGTGTTTATCATAGAGATAGCATCTGCTCCAGCAGACTCAACTGCACGGGCAAGCTCTTTGATGTCGGTCACATTTGGGGAAAGCTTCACTATCACAGGACGTTTTGCAGCAGTCTTAACCACTTCTGTAACTTCTGCAGAGGATTTTGGGGAACTACCTATAACTATCCCACCTTCCTTCACATTCGGGCAGGAGATATTGAGTTCGTAAGCGTCTATTCCTTCACCGTCATTGAGTATCTCTATCGCTTCTACATAGTCTTGAATACTATAACCAAAGACATTGGCTATCACACGAGTGTTGTAATCTTTCAGTTTTGGCAACTTTTCCAACACAAATGCACGAGCGCCTATGTTTTGTAGCCCTATGGCATTTATCATTGCACCATAAGTTTCCACTATTCTTGGAGGTGGGTTGCCCTTCATTGGTCTTGGAGAGAGACCCTTTGAGCAGAAGCCGCCAAGGCGGTTGAGATCTATAAGATTTGCAAACTCAAGACCATAGCCAAAAGTGCCACTTGCAGTTAGCACAGGATTTTTAAACTTAATACCTGCAATTTCAACTGAAAGAAGGGCTTCATCTGTTGCTAATCTATCTGACATTGATTCTACTCCCAAACTACCTCACAACCATCAAAAACAGGTCCTTCAACACAGACACGGCTGTAAGTGGTCTCTTGCTGAGAAACTTTGGTCTCTACTACACACCCAACACAGACACCAAAACCACAAGCCATACGTGCTTCTAACGAGGCAAATACTTGGACTTTCTGTCTGTTAGCTATCTCAACTACACGTCTCATCATCGGATCTGGGCCACAGGTGTAGACCACTGCATCACTACTGTGTAAAAGTGCTCGTTCAAGGGGTGAAG
>JAEUQL010000298.1 GCA_016789295.1 Blastocatellia bacterium
AGAAGCTTTATGGTATTTGAGAGAAGGTCTCTTAACTACAAGCTTTCAGCATAATAGTTATCTATTTATAAGCCATTATGACTATATGGTTTTGAAACTTATTAGTCTGATGGCTTTTTTTGAAAGGAAATTAGTATGGCAGTTGTTAATGTTCCAGCAAATACTGGTGTACATCTAAATGCAGGACAGGTACCTGGTTTGATGTATGTCTACTGTGTTGGGCCAGCAATGGCGACTTTTGGTATCTCCATTGTTAACCCACCTCCACCCTATGTCTGGCATCAACTTGCAGCAGGACACATGCTTACTTTTCAAGTAGATGGGTTTGACTGCTGGGTGGAAAACAATGGGCCTTCAACTATACAACTACTCTATAACACTACTTTTGAAGGCAAAGAGGTTAGAGAGGTTGAAGGAGCCACTCCATTCTACCTCGGTAGAAGATAGGTTAAAAAATCTGTTAGTAAAAAAGATATATAACCATTTTTTACTAACAGATCCAAATAAAAGTTAAATGCTGCTTTACTTGATTTTAACTAGAGCAAGGAGGAGTTATGATTGTCGTTACTTGGAATATGCAAGGAGCTACAGGAAGTGGCGAAAGTAAATGGAATACAGATGTAAAAAGGCTTTTTCTTCAAGGAGGAGTGAACATAGCTTCTCTACAGGAAGCTGGCAATCCTCCACCTTCTGCCACTCCAGGGGTTGCACCAGGTTGGTTACCTGGGTTTGCTCCACCAGTGGGAATCAATGGTGCATATCTTGTTTGGAACCTTGGAACCAGTACTAGACCTTTTAATGTTTACATACTATGGGTGGAAACTGATCCTACAGGGCATAGAAACAACCTTGCAGTGGCTTCTATGTTACCTCCACTAAACCTGATCTATGTCAACCCAGGGATAGTTGGAGGCAGGCCAGCAATTGGTATGAGGATTCTTTATGGGCCAGGGAATGTAGATTTCTTTACTTTGCACGCATTTTCTGGAGGAGGTGGAGATGCTCCAGGACTAATCAACAACATCAGTATGACTGGTGGTTCTTGGTTTGCTGCTGGAGATTACAATCGCGACCCAACTACTTGGACCGGAGTCATTTTACCTGTGGGAACAGTTTTGTGTGGACACAATGCAGTTGCTACACATCCTGGTAGTGGCACCAATCTAGACTACGCATTCAAAAACCCAGGGCCATCTGTTTTAGGACAAGTCCTTAACAATTTCGTTGTATCAGACCACTTTCCTGTTGCTTATCAAGTGTAAGAAGTTGTAAAAGCAGCACCTACTCCTTTTTATAGGTATATAAGAAGGAGTTTTTTCTTATTTCAATAAAAGGTCTACTTGCAGAGTTCAGAATAGACATGCCAGAGTATGTAAGATAGAATGTGGCAGAAGCCCTATCTTTTGTAGGATTTCAAATCTGTACAATCCTTAAAATTCTAATAGAGGCATAGATAATGTATCCTTTTCAGAACATACTCTTTTCGACCGATTTTTCGGTCAACTCTAAAAGTGCTCTGAAGTATGCTGCTGCACTTGCACGGCGTCATAACGCGACTATTTTCATACACAATGCTCAAGAAGGAACACTTCCACCGCAAGCACTCAAGCTTTCTGACCGCACGCTTGCCGAACACGGATACGACTGGGTAACGGCTATAAAACGGGAGATGGAAGAGATAGCAAACTCAGAACTGCTAAATGGCTTAGAGGTTCAGTTAGTGCTGACAGAAGGTAAGCCGGTCGAAGAGATTCTTAGAGTTGTCAAAGAGTACCACATCGACTTAGCAATACTTGGAACTTCAGCAAAGACAGGTCTGTCACGCCTTTTTGTTGGTTCCACAGCTCTTGCAGTAATGAGCCATGCAGATTGTTCTGTATTACTTGTTCGTCAAGCTATGCACGATTTTGTTTACCACAAAGGTGATGAAACAACTATTGCTCTCAATCGCATATTGCTTGCTACAGACCTTTCAGAACACGACAAAGTAACAGAGAACATGGCTTTTCAGCTTGCAAAAGAGTACAATGCAGAACTAACAGTTGTACACTCTTTGGGTTTGTTTCTAACCTATCTCAAATCACTAACTCTTAGTGGTGCTTTTGACGTTGAAGAGCGAGTTAGAAGTGAAGTAGACAGCAAGATGAAGCATCTTGTAGAAGATGCTGTGGGTATTGAGGTAGAGACTATTCTTACCGAAGGCAAACCATATGAAGAGATTGTAAAAGCAGCAAGCGAAAAAGAGGCAGATCTGATAGTTATTGGTGCAGGAAGAGCAAATGCACACATGTTTACAGCTCCAGGAGTAAACACGGAACGTGTAGTTCGAGATGCTCCTTGTCCAGTTCTTGTTGTCAAATCAGTAAAGCCTTAAGGAAGTTTAAAATCTACTCTGGTCAAGATTTTGGAGGCAATATGAGAAGCGTCTTTGAAAGCAAGTTAGTCTTTGTGCTCACATTGACACTGTTGTTTGCAGTTATAACTGTCTCAAATGGCTTTTTTAGAGCAGAGGCAGAGACCTACGAGATTTTAGACCAGAGCTTCGAGTTTAAGACTGGAGGTACAGTTAAGATAGAGAATGGATCAGGAGAGATAAGAGTAGAAGTTTGGGCTGAAGAACTTGTACACGTTACAGCCAAAAAAGTTGAGCCTCCTGGCCATGCTATTGCTCTTTCAGACGTCTCTTTCTTAAGTACCAAAAATCAGATCAACATCAGGTCAAAAAGTACAGAGTCTAACATCCGAATAGACATGGTGGTCTACATTCCCAGAAATACCAACCTTAGAATTGTAACTACAAGTGGAACAGTTCAAGTCAAAGGCTTGATTGCAAGTGCAATGGTTGAGACCCAAAGTGGCAATATTCGCCTTGAGTCACCATCTTCTCAAGATGCCGATGTGGTAGTGACAACAAAGAATGGAACTATTAAATCGGCTCTTCCCATAGACGCTTACGGAAATCCAACAAACAAAAGTTTGCAAGGCAAGCTCGGTTCTGGTGGTAATCCAATGATCTTACGTTCTGCAGAAGGTAGCATAACACTTGCAGTACTTGAAAAAGAACTTGATCAAGACGTTGCTACTATTCCATCTGCTCCACCTGCTTACTCAAGTTCTGACTCTTCGAGTAGCTATAGATATAATCAGGATAGCTTGTTTGGAGGTGGCAGAGACTATGATTATGGAAGAAATCGTGACATAGTTCTTGGCCCAAACCAGAGTACACTTCCTCCCCAAACTTCCCAAAGACGCAAGCAACGTCAAGATGACGAACCATACACTTATGGAGGAAGCTATGGTGGCAATAGTCCAAGCAGCATTCCTAGTGGAGGAAATAAGAGAGACAACACCGACATTTTTGGTTCTCAGAAAGATGATGACGAGTCAGGGAGTGCTGTAGATGTTGGTAATCTTGGAGCACGTGCCGATAGGCAAAAAGGCAGTAAAAATGATACTGGAAGTATAGGCGTGAGGATAATACCTCCTCCTGGAGCATCACGCCGTGATGACTCAGACGATACCATATATCACAACCCTGCATCAAAGCCTCAATCGCCTCGAAACATTGATCCAAGACCACAGAACTCTGGGCAATATTCAGATCCAAGTAACTCTAATCGTGGAGGTTCTCTCTCAAGACGTTCACAGCAGAGCGACTATAGCCAACCAGATGACGACTACTCTGCGCCAAATGCTCCCAGAGATGCAAACAGAACAGTTTCTTCCAACCCTCCAAATTTGAGGAGAAATGGTGATAGCAGTTCAGATCAGCGAGTAGGTAGCTTGCAGAAGACAGCTAGTGATGATGATGATGGTACGATAAAGATTGATACCAAACTAGTTACTATGAATGTCAATGTCATGGATCGCTCTGGTAGAGCTGTATCAAACCTCAAAACCGAAAATTTCCAAGTCTTTGAAGACGGCGTACAACAGAGCATTTCGCACTTTGAACCTGTAAACTCACCTTTTAATCTGGTTCTCTTAATAGATCTTAGTGGTAGCATTATCGACAAAATAGATATATTAAGGCGTGCTGCTATTAGATTTATTGAAGTCACTCGTCCAGAAGATAAAGTTGCAATAGTTACTTTTACGCGCAGTGTTCAAGTAGTCTCAGATTTTACCAATGATAGACAACTTCTGAGGCAGCGTCTCCAGTACATGCACATGCCCAAAGGTGGAACAGCTTTCTATGAATCACTCTGGTTTACAGTTGCCAAACTCATGCAACCTGTCGAAGGTGAGAGAAATGCTGTAGTACTGCTTAGTGATGGTGTAGATAATTCAATAAGTGTAAATTACCCCATTCCTTCACGAGTCACTTTTGAACAGGTTCTTCGCAAAGTACAAGAGTCTTCTTCTATTATCTTTCCTATCTACTTAGACACAGAGTTTGAGAATGTAGAGCAGCAGATAGAGTCTCCGGAGAGCTATTCTATAGCACGTCGCCAACTTTCGGTTTTGGCTGAGTCTTCTGGTGGAGTCTTTATCAGGGCTGCAAAAGTAGAAAACCTGGAAGGTATATATGAGAAGGTTGCTGCAGACCTGCGCACACTTTACAGTGTTGGCTACTATCCAACAAATCCAAATCGCGATGGAAGTTGGAGAAAGATCAAGGTTAAAGTCGATAAGGCAGATGTGGCAGTGCGCACAAGGCGTGGTTACTACGCTAAGTAGTATTTCAAGGTTTTATCAAAAATAAAAGGCTCGCTTGTTGAAGCGAGCCTAATTTTTTTACACATAAGGCGTAAAATATCAGTAAAAGAATCCTCATAGATATAAAGCGCAAATAGGGAAGAAAAGGGGTCAAATTTCTTCCTGAAACAGTCAAAGAACTTTTACTGTTGGTAGCGGTTCTCTCTAATATGTTAAGGTAGACTGCACTAAGTCTTTTATTATCAATGCTTCATTTCCACATCGCTAATAAAAATCTAGCATAGTTAAATCAGTTTAAGATTCATCTCTCTTGTTTGTAACAGCCATTAATATCCAGATTATTACTGTACATTTAATCCTGCGTGTATCAATTTTCACTTCAGTCTAAAAATTGAGTAGACAAATAGCTCGGTTTTTAGGAGACAGTATGATTGCCAAGATTACACAAAAAGAGTTTACTGAAATAGTTCGTGATGGTCGGTATCGATGGATGGCTTCCATCATCTTCGTACTGCTGACAGTATCGATACTGACAGGCTGGCATCATTATGCCAATGTTAGCCGGGAGCATAAACTAGCTCAAGAAGCTCAAAGAAATTTATGGCTTGGTCAAGGTGAGAAAAATCCTCACTCG